>JAEKKE010000701.1 GCA_019510535.1 Acidobacteriota bacterium | reverse complement strand
AGCGGAATCGTGTGAATCGGGTGCTCCGCATCGATGGTGACGGCAACAGCCGCCTCTCCGGCCTGGGCAAAGATACGGTGCGATAACGACGTGACGGCAAGCGTAGCTGCGGAGGTGCGAAGAAATCGGCGACGGTCCATGACTTTCCTCAGCATATGCGTCGGCAGACAGCATTGTCAGCCCGCAGTCGCTTTGAACGGTCCGACAAGATTGGTATTTACAAATACAGCGCTGTGACGTGGAAGAAGAAACGTCGGTGGAATTCCATTGGAGGTCGTGTAATGCTCAGCGAGCCCGGGCTCCCACGGCTTTTTGCCCTGTGTCGTGATAGCCAATAGGGAACCACCCGTCAGGCGGAAAACATATACGCCGCTGCATCCCTTGATGCGAAGACTCAGGTCCCGGTCACTCTTGTTGATCAACACAACGCGCACCGAATTCCACGAACCAAATGCGGCATATGCCGAACACTCCGGCAGATCGATATCGAAGTGACACTCGCACAGCGTGCAGTTGGTCAATGTAGCGGCCAACAGCATGCCATCGAAGACCGGCTGCGCTGCATACGTCCCATTGTTCTCGGCGATTGGCGTATAGAACGGCCGTGGATGGGCCTCGTTCTCTGGGATAAGCTCTTCTCCTGGAAGTTTGCCGCCGACAGCGGCAGCAATAGCTTCGCTGCTGCCACCGTGAATATTTGCTCCGCTATACCCCAGCAACGCCAGCTTCAACAGATAGTCCGCCGCCCACAACGCCGAAGCTAAGGTGTCAGAAAGACCAGGTTTGCCACCGTCGTAACAAGTGTTTCCCTCAGTCATGCGATAGCGCGTCTTCAGCGACATCGCCGCATCGTGCACCGCCTCCGCGGTAGTCACGATTCTCTGATCCGGACCAAGCAGCTGTGGGATGGTGGCGTTCGGATTGGAAGGCGGGCCGACAAAGTAGTAGTGATGCGTAAGAGCGGCGATCTTCGGGAGGTCCTTCTCCGTGGCGAGCAACTCCGCAATCCGGTGAAACCACTCC
>JAEKKE010000700.1 GCA_019510535.1 Acidobacteriota bacterium | reverse complement strand
GCTGACATCTTCGGACCTGGCAAGGTCATCGTCTTCGGTGAAGTCATCGACAAGAACGGCGGCACCTACTCCGCCGACCTGCGCGGCGTGCTGAAGGCCTACGCGAAGGAGCAGTTCCAGAAGAACGGCTACACCCTGAATGCCGCTAACGAGATTGAGGGCTTCCTCTTCGAGGGTGTAGACGCCGAACGTGCCTTCCACCAGACGGGCAAGTTCGAGTACGTCAACCAGGGCGGCTACTACCACTCGCTTCCTGGCGATCCGCTGCGCGAGTTTATCGACACCACCGCCGAGGTTCAGCGCGCGATGGGCTTCGAGAACGAGAAGGACCACCCCGAGGTTGCGCCTTCGCAGTTCGAGATCAACTACACCTACGGCGAAGTCGTTGCAGCCGCCGACCAGATCCAGCTCTACAAGCTGATCTGCCGCCAGGTCGCTACCCAGATGGGCATGACGGCCAGCTTCCTGCCCAAGCCGGTGACTGGCGTCAACGGCAGCGGCATGCACACCAACATCTCCATCACCAAGGGCGGCAAGAACCTGTTCTGGGATCCAAAGGGACAGGAGAAGGTCTCGGCCATGGCATGGAAGTTCGTTGACCGCATCCTCACCCACGGCAACGACATCTGCCTGCTGCTGAATGCCAGCGTGAACTCCTATCGCCGTCTTGATCCGCACTTCGAAGCTCCGAACCAGATCAAGGCCTCGGCGACCGACCGTGGATCGATGGTCCGTATCCCCATCGGCAACGAGAAGTCGGCCCGCGTCGAGGTTCGTTCGGTAGGACCGGACGCCAACCCGTATGCCGTGCTGCTGGCCTGCTTCAAGACCGGCCTTGATGGCGAGATCTCCAAGATCAAGAACCTTCGTCAGGCTGAGCGTTATCTGCCGGACAACATCTACACGGCACTCGACAACTTCCGCAACGCCGAGTGGACCAGCACCCTGCTGGGCGAGGATGTGAAGGCCCGTTATGCGGACCTGAAGCAGGCCTCAGCCGATCGTTGCCCGCGTCTGCTGGGC
>JAEKKE010000093.1 GCA_019510535.1 Acidobacteriota bacterium | reverse complement strand
GATGCCGGCAAGTGCGTTGTAGACATTGTGGCGTCCCAAAAGCGCCAGCTTTGCTTCGGCACGTTCTCCTCCGGCGGCTACCGTGAAGGACATGCCCTCCTCACCGGCTTCGTGCACATTCTCTGCCCGTACCGCCGCAGTTTCGCCCATGCCATAAAAGACAGCGCGGCTGCCCATCCCTTTACCGAAGGTGCAGACGTACTCGTCGTCGGCGTTCAGAATCGCGATGCCATCGGTGGGCAATGCCTCCACCAGCTCGTACTTGGCCCGGGCAATGCCGGCGATTCCATCCGGGAAGTACTCCAGGTGCACCGGAGCAACATTCGATACGACGGCCCAGTCGGGCTCAGCAATCTTAGCCAGCAGAGCGATCTCACCGGCATGATTCATACCCATCTCAAGGACGGCGATCTCATGCTCCGGCTCAAGGCGCAGCACCTGCAGCGGCACACCGAAGTTGTTGTTCAGATTGCCTGCAGACTTCAATACCTTGAACTTCGCTCCCAGAACGGCAGCCACGGCTTCCTTAGTCGTCGTCTTACCGGCTGATCCGGTAATGCCGATGACAGGTTTGCGCCAGTGCCTCCGGACAGCCGTTGCGAGCTTCTGCATCGCCGCCAACACACAATCCTCGCCTTCGGGCACGCGAAGCAGCTTGCCTTGATCAACGGTCGCGGGAACGACCCAGTGCATGCTCACCACCGCAGCAACGGCGCCATCCTTCAATGCCGTCTCTACGAAGTCGTGACCATCCAGACGCTCCCCCTTGACCGCAAAGAACAGATCACCGGCAGAGATGGTCCGCGAGTCGATCGAGTAGCCATAGGCCACGGCATCGTCATCGAAGTCGCCTTCAGCGTGAATCCAATCCGCGATCTGGCCGAGCGTCAGCTTCATGCCATCTCCTTCAGTACGCGCGCGGCCACTTCGGCATCATCGAACGGGATCGTGCTGTCCGCCAGCACCTGGGTCTTCTCGTGTCCTTTGCCTGCCAGCAGCACAATGTCACCGGTCTTCGCTGCCGCCAGTGCCCGGCGAATCGCCTGCTCGCGGTCGACCTCGACGATGCAGTCCGTTCCTGTCTCTTCCACACCACGGAGCGCCTGCTCGATGATGATGCCGGGATCTTCCGAACGTGGATTATCACTGGTCAACACCACCAGGTCGCTTCCCCGGCCTGCGGCACGCCCCATCTTCGGCCGTTTCGTCCGGTCGCGATCGCCACCGCAGCCGAAGAGCGTGATCACGCGATGCTCTTTGCCGGCGAGTTCCCGAGCCAGCCTGATCAGGTTCAACAGCGCATCGTCGGTGTGTGCATAGTCCACGGCCACCGTGATGTCTCGATCGTTCGGGACTGTCTGGAAGCGGCCTGGAACGAATGGCAGCTCCGCGACGCCCGCGGCAATCTGCTCCAGCGAAACACCGCGTGCATATGCCGCAGCCGAAGCCGCCAGCGTATTCAAGACATTCACACGTCCGGTTAGACTCGTCCGCAACAGAATCTCTCCCGCAGGCGACTTCAGCACAAAGCGCGTTTCACCGGCGCGCAATATAACCTCTTCCGCACGCCACTCGCCCTTCGTCATGCCGTAGGTGGCTACGACCGTCCCTTCACGTAGCGCAAACTTCTCCAGGCGATGACCATACTCGTCCTCTGCGTTGATCACAGCAACACGCGGCGGGGGCGTCCCCACTCCCGCAAACAGGCGCTGCTTAGCGGCGAAGTACTTCTCCATTGTGCCGTGATAGTCCAGATGGTCCTGCGTCAGGTTGGTAAAGATGGCCACATCCACCGGCATCCCCCACACACGCTCCTGATCGAGCGCGTGCGAGCTCATCTCCATCACGGCCTCGCTTGCTCCCGCTTGAACCCCCTCGGCAAACAGCGCCAACAGATCGCGCGCTTCGGGAGTGGTGTGAGGAGACTCACGTACCTCGCCTGCCAGGTGCACTTCGATCGTGCCAACAAGAACGCTCTTGCGCGCCGCAGCCTGCAGCATCGCCTCTACCAGGAAGGTGGTTGTCGTCTTTCCATTTGTTCCGGTAACGGCCGTAAGCTTCAACTTCTGCTCGGGATGCCCGAAGAAGTTGGCGCTTGCCGTTGCCAGAGCGCGACGTCCGTTCTCCATCAATCCGATACAGAGATGTGGCCAGCGCGACAGCGCATTGGTAAAGCTCTCCCTTGAATCGGTGAGAACTCCACCCGCGCCTTTATCCATTGCCTGGCGGATGAATTTATTGCCGTCGGTGGTGCCGCCGCGCATCGCCACAAACAGCGAACCTTCGCGCACACGGCGCGAGTCGTATTCGACACCGGTAATCTCGCACGAGCCATGCGTCTGCTCATCGAGCTCGATACCTGCAACTACTTCGGAAAAAAGCATATAGAGAGACTGAAAATAAGGATCTTTGACTGCGAAAATGAAAGTCTTTAAGGAGGCCTAGCGCAGGAAGCGCACAACCACCTGCGTCCCTACAGGAACCATGGTACCTGCCGACGGCACCTGCTCCCTCGCCAAGCCGCTGCCGACCGGCTGTACACGCAGTCCTACCGAGTTCGCCTGCTGCACCACCTGACGCAGCGCCGCGCCATTGAACGCCGGCACCGCCACGCGTTTGGTCGCATCGACAATCACGCCGCCATCTTCTTTACGCTGTGCCAGCGGAGCAACCTTCGGCGCAGCCAGCGGTTTGCTATCCGCTGCATCGGCCATTGTGTTCGCTCCTCCGTTGGCACGGAAGGCTGCCAGCACCTTTTCCGGTAACAGATTCAGCACAGACCTCTTTGCCGGCTGCGACGCCGCCGGCTCAGGTTCGGGCTTTGCCGGACCAGCGGTGGCCGTACCCTTCAGCGGATCGTCATCCGGAAGCGCGTTGGCCTCGGCAAACATGGCATTCAGATCTGCTGTGCTGTCTTCGGGATGATCGTCGTGCTCGACCTTCGCCACCTTCATCTCGTCGGCATGCTTCTTGGGGTTGAATGGCTGATCGTGCGGTATGCCCAGGTACTCCAGCACCTGCTGCGCCACTTCGGCGAAGACCGGCGCGGAGACCGAACCACCGTAGTAAGAAGGCCCCGCTGTAGGCGTATCGATCACTACCGCGACCGCGATCGCCGGCGTACTCACCGGAGCAATGCCGGCAAAGCTGGCGACGTGCTTGGTCTTGGAATAGGTGTGCGTTGCTGTATCGATCTTCTGCGCCGTTCCCGTCTTGCCGCCGCTGGAATATCCGTTCAGCGCAGCCGACCCTCCAGTTCCACTCACCACGACGGCCTGCATCATGCTGCGCATCTTCGCAGCGGTCAGTTCACTGATCACACGGTGCGACCCATCAGGCAGGCTCTTCGGAAGCTCATTCTGCGGACGGAATGGGGTCGCTTTCAGCTCAGTATCGCCCTTCATCTTCTCCGTCTCGGAGAGGATGATGTGCGGCGGCAGATACATGCCTCCGTTGGCAATCGTGGAGACCATGGTGACCAACTGGATCGGCGTCACACCAACCTCCTGTCCGATGGCCAGGGAGCCGATCGATGCCGGGTCCCACTTACGGACCGGACGCAGCAGACCGCGGGTCTCGCTCGGCAACTCGATGCCGGAGCGGTCACCGAAACCGAAGTCGCGCATGTATTTATAGAAGCGCTCGTTGCCGAGCTTCATGGCGAGCTTCACCGCAGCAACGTCGCTGGACTTCTCCAAAGCACGCTGCACCGTAACCACGCCCATGCCGCGATCGGAGATGTCGTCGTGAATCGTACGGCCAAAGATCGTGATCGCGCCGCCTTGGCAGTCCACCAGGTCTTCCGGCTTTACGTTGGCGCCATCCAGCGCCGAGGCATACGTCACCAGCTTGAAGGTCGAGCCCGGCTCATAGACATCGCTCACTGCCAGGTTCGACAGCGCCTTCGGATCGAGATGCCGTGTCTCATTTGGATTGAAGCGCGGCGACACTGCGAGCGCCAAAATCTGCCCCGAGCGTGGATCCTGCACGACAACAACACCATGCAGCGCCTTCGTCTTCTCCACCTGCTCATCCAGGGCTCGCTCGGCGATGTGCTGAATGTTGGCGTCGATACTCAGCACCAGGTTTTCGCCCGGCAGCGGCTCCTGCTCAATGCTGCCAAGCACCTTGCGGCGGGCATCGAGCGCCGTGCGCACCTTGCCCGGCGTGCCGTGCATGTCTTCCTCGAACTCGCGCTCCAGACCGCCCAGACCGACATCCTCAGCCCCGACATAACCCAGCACCTGCGAGGCCAGATCGTTGTTCGGATAGAAGCGCTTGAACTCCTTCTGGAAGTAGACGCCTTTAAGGTTGAGATCCTTAACCCGCTCGGCGATCTCAGGCGTTACACGATGCGCGACCCATGCGAAGTTGTGCGAGGCGGTGAAACGCGCCAGGATGCTCTGTTCGGAGGTGAAGCGATCATCTGGATCATCATGCACCACATGCGCCAGCAGACTGGCAGCATCGGCTGCATTGCTACCCAATTCCTTGGGAACGGCGTAGATCGAATCCACAGAGACAGTCATTGCGAGCTCACGCAGATTGCGGTCATACAGCAGACCACGCCGCGGAGCCACGGTTACGCTACGCTCCTGTTGGCTCGCTGCCTTCTCTACATAATGCGAGTGGCGGATGATCTGAAGCCAGACCAGCCGGCCCGAGATGACGACCGTCCAGAAAAGAAAGAACGCCGCCACGTAGACGAACCGGACACGCTTGATCGGTGCGGTGAGCGTCTGACGTGGGGGCGCCACAGTATGCATCTACTTCAACCTCAGCATCCAGAGAAACAACAAACAACAAACCTATTAGTGCGTAGCCACCTGCGCCACGACCGGAGCGTTCGGATCGTTCACACCATCCGGACGAACCACCTGACCGGGGAGCGGGGCTGACAGGCCAAGCTGCGCGGCCATCGTGTGGATCCGCTCGGGATCGGTCAACTGGGCCTCCTGCAGACGTAACTGGCGATTCTGCTCCTGCATCTGCCCGACCTGCTGCTTGGCGGCTTCGATCCGGTAACCCGCTTCAATCGCGCTGAAGTGCTGCCATACATACACCATCACCAGCACGAACAACACCGCGCAGGCAGAACCGAAGGTGCGCATCTCACGCTTGCGGACCGGGTCATCGGCCTTCACGATGCGCGAGTTGTCGAGGTACTTGTGGAAGAGAACCTCGGGCGTCGGTCCACGACGTGCCGCGCGCTGCGTCTCATAGACACGGCGATTCCGCTCGGCCGGCGACTCGGTGCGGCACTTCCGCCGTCCCATTCCTTCAATTGTCTGCGCCACGCTTGCCATTGCCGTGCTCCCTTCTCATTTCTTCTCCGCTACCCGCAGCTTGGCGCTGCGTGCCCGCGGATTGCGTTCCATCTCGTCTTCAGTCGCCGTTACCGGCTTCTTCGTCAAAACCTCGTACTCGCCTTTCCGCGATCGCTCGCGAAAGTCGTCTTTTACTAACCGGTCCTCCAGCGAGTGAAAACTGATCACCGCCAGCCGGCCACCGGGCTTCAGAAGAGATGGCGCGCTTCCAAGCAGCGACCGGATCTCCCCCAGCTCGTCATTCACGTAAATCCGGAGCGCCTGAAAGGTCTTCGTCGCGGGATGAATCTTCTCGCCTTTCATTGCTGGGGCCGCGGCCGCTACCACTCGGGCTAACTCCCCCGTCGTCGTAATCGGCCGGGCCCTGACAATGGCTCTGGCGATTCTCCGCGAACTCCTTTCCTCTCCGAATTCGTAAATCAGGTCGGCGAGCTCGTTTTCGTCGATCTGATTTACCACCTGTTCGGCACTCACCCCTACGTTGGGGTTCATCCGCATATCGAGCGGACCGTCGTGCCTGAAACTGAATCCTCTGTGCGGTGTGTCCAACTGCAGACTGCTTACGCCAAAGTCCGCCAGGATGCCATCCAGCGTTCCAGGCGAAATCACCTGGTCCGCCTCGCTGAAAGCCCGTGCATGAAACTCAACCTTCGGCATCGTTGCCTTCAGCTCTGCCGCCAGATGCTCCAGCCGCTCCTTCGCCAACTTCATGGCGTCCGGATCGCGGTCGAAACAATGCAGCGTTCCATGTGGCCCCAGGCGGCGAGCGATTCCACTCGTATGCCCGGCGAGTCCAAGCGTTGCGTCAGCGTAGTTTCCGCCGCGCCGCACATTCAGGAAGTTCAAAACCTCTTCAAAAAGAACCGGCACATGAAGCGATGCAATCATTCATCCCCCATGCGGCTCCCTTGGGAGCTCAAACCGTTACAGACCCCGATCAGTTACAGACCCAGGTCAGCCAGTGCAGCCTGGTCGTCCATCGTGAGCGGCTGGCTCTCAAGCTCAGCCTTGAAGGCATCGTGGTTCACCAGCTCCAGGTAGGTCTGCGATCCCAGAACCACCACCTCGCCCTTCACGCTTGCTGCCTGCCGCAGAATGGCCGGAATCAGAACTCGTCCCTGCTCGTCCATCTGCGCCATCTGGCCGTAATAGTTCGTTACGTCCAGAAACTTCTTCTTGTGGGGATTCATGGAGGGGATCTGCGCCAGTCTCTCCTCGATCTTTTCCCACTCCTTCAGCGGATAAATCTCAGCCCGCTTGCCGTCCTTGCTGGTGATGTAGAACTGGTCGCCATACACATCCTTGCAACGGCGCATGAACTCGGCAGGGAGCTTAAGCCTGCCCTTTTCGTCAACACGCGCTGGATGATTTCCGCGAAACATCGTTCCTCACTGCCAGCAAGAACCCAAGAACTAACCAGGAGCCCAAAGTTGGTTACGGTGCGAATCTTGCCGTTCGCATCCGTTCCGGGGTTAGAATCATGCCATCCGAGCAATCTTCAACCCTTTTGCTCCACTTCTTACCACTTCGACCCACAGAATCTCCCATACGTTGCCCTAATACAAGTCCCTAAATTGCGGAAAACATTGGTAGTTCCAAAATGGGCTGTGGAAAACTCACGCTGTGGGGGTAACCAAAGGGTATACCCCTGCGGGTAGTGTTTAGAAGATTGGTGCCGGAGGGTGGCGCAGCTGAGGAATTCCGTGGTAAGCGAAAATTAGGCGAAAGTGGACCGGAACCGCGTCAATCCTGCTGTTTCCGCCGCCGCATCCGCGACAACGTCCACAGCAAATAGGCCACGATGAGCAGGTTCGCTATCAGGATCCCCAGCCTCCAGATGTTGGGGTGACGTGTCAGCTCATAGATCTCCCAGGGCAGAAAGATCAGGCTGGCAATCACAGTCAGATACTCTGCCCAGACCTTCTCCCGTACCAGACCTACGCCCTCTACCAGCTTCAAGGCGCCATAGGCAAAAGCGGAGGCACCGATCTGTTTCAGGCGGTGATTATCGATCAGGTCGAGTTTGTCGAAGGCGAGCGAGACCAACCGGCCATCTTCGTTCAGGTGAAGATAACGAACCAGGTTTGTGAGCTCGTCGTTGAGATCCTTATTCAGCAGGTGAAGCACGCCAAGTCCGACGGCTACGGAAAGTGCCGCTTCCAACACCTTCAGGATGCCGATGGCCAGCAGACCAGAGTCATGGTGTTTTGCTACAGGATGGGACTGCGTGCCGTTCATACGCGCGAGGAGGCCTGACTTCCAGCTTCGAGGCAAGACTACCGGCCTGTCAAACCCACGCAGAAGAACAGACGATAAATACGCGCGCGTCCGCATGCGCCAGTTATCGGTCATTCCCGAAAAACCTTTACGCATAACAACCGATTGTCGATTGCTTGCAGGGAAGATATGCCATTCATCCGGCGCAACCCAAGCGACGGAGCCAGCGGGCGTTTTCATTACGGAAAAATGCCTATAGATGCGGAAGTTCTGCACTGCACCCCTAGGGAAAATGCCCTATCTGTGCTTTCCGCTCACTCTCAAGAGCACCGGATACAGACCGGGGTGTAATCAAACCTGGTCTTTACATTGCTTACGCACAATTTGCACGCCTGACCTGCGTACCTCTTCACAATCAGGCTCATGAAACTGGTCTCGATACTCCCCATCGTGCTTGCTGTATCCTTTGCCGCCGCAACCGCGCAACAGCCACAAAGCGGCAATTCGTTCGACGTAGCTCCCCTTCAGCCGGGAGCTGCTGAGCAAAGACTCGCCGAAGCATACAGGCTGGAGAGGGAGGGCAAAGCTTCGTTGGCAATCGCCCGGCTAAGATCACTTCTTGATTCCAGATCCCTTGATCCGGCAGGCATTGGCAAAGCATGGGATCTTCTGGGCCTTGCCTTTGAAGATCAAGGAGCTTTCTCCGCGTCTCGTCATGCGTTTGAACAATCCATTCAGGCATACCAGGCCCTGCCGAACACAAGCGATTACGCGATGGCGCTGGATGATTTTGGAGAGCTCTATGTACTTACCGGTCAGTTCGATCTGGCGGTAAGAATGATGGAGAGAGCTTTGCATCTGTACGAAGCGGTTGAAGATCATGCCGGAGTAGCGCGCGCCTCGAGCTTTCTTGCCGGGGCGCTCTTCAGTCAGAAGAAGATTCGCGAGGGCACAAAGAACCTGAATCGCGCTCTGAAGGAATTACAGATGGCAAACCAGCATAATGACGATGATCTGGCAACACTGTCATCTCTGCAAGGTTGGTTGGCACAGCGTCAGGGTGACGTTCCGGCTTCCGTGTCGAATTATCAGCGGTCGCTTGACCTTCTACGGCAGAATCACGGGGAAGAGTCGACTTTTACAGGATGGGCCTATGTCCTTCTTGGGCAAGCGCGCTCTGACACTGGAGAGTTGAGCAGGTCCCTGACAGAGATGGACAAGGGACGCGCTATCCTTGCCAGCACGCTGAATAACCAGGACCCACGTCTTCTCGCAGCGGAGCTTGCGTACGCACGCGTCCTTGATCGGGCTGGGAAGCGCTCTGAAGCTGCATCCGTACGATCCAATGCAGAGGGCCAGTGGAAGACATTTCAAAGCACTCAGTGCATCCATTGCACGATTAGCGCAAAGGCATTCCACTGAGATCGCCTTGGAATGAAGCAGTGGAACAGCAGGGTCCCGGCAACGCTGCGACTCTAAGCCTCTCACGGCAGGTGGAGCGAGGTCGTGAGGGCGACCCGGCTCCACCTCCGTGTTGCCCGAAGCACCGTGTGTGTTTTGCTTCGGACCCTTCCGGGCGCACCGGCCATGTTCCGAGGCAAGGCCCGCGCGCCCATCCTTGAACTATGCCTACAGCTCAGCCCACTGCCGCAGCAGGTTGTGATACACCCCGGTCAACTGCACCGTTGAAGGGTGCTCCGGATGATCCACAGCCAACCTCTGGATGGAGGTATCGAGATCGAAGAGCAACGTACGCTGTGCATCCTGTCGCACCATGCTCTGCAGCCAGAAGAACGAGCTCACCCGCGCTCCGCGAGTCACCGGTGTGACATGATGCAGGCTCGTCGAGGGATACAGCACCATGTGCCCCGCGGGCAGCTTCACGCTCTGCACGCCATACACATCTTCAATGTTCAATACACCGCCGTCATATTCCTCAGGATTGCTGAAGAACAGCGTGCAGGAGAGATCGGTGCGAATGCGGAACGGCGTTCCGGTCACCTGGCGGATGGCATTATCGACATGCGTGCCGAAGTTCTGTCCGCCGGCATAACGGTTGAAGAGCGGAGGAAAGATCTTGGAAGGCAGCGCGGCCGAGATAAAGAGAGGATTCTGACCGAGCGCGTTGAGAACCATCTCGCCAAGCTGCTGCGCCACCGGTGAGTTCTCTGGCAACTGGGCATTGTTCTTTGCCAGCGCGGATTGATGACCGGCAGTGACCTTGCCGTCCACCCACTCCGCATTGTCCAGCATAACCCGGGCCTGTCTTACCTGCTCGGGACTTAATACATCGGGAATCGTAATCAGCATTGTTAGTACAGGCTTTCGAAAGTAAGCCGCGAGCAGCAACCAGGGCGCTCGCGGCCTCAGGCTAGAACTTCATGTTGAAACCGAACTGCGCGTTGAAACCTTCTCCAGGAATCAGGTGATTCGGGTGCGGCTGATCGATGTAGAACTTGTTGCCAAGATTGTTGAGGTTTGCCTGGAAGTCGAGACGGTCGCTAAGCGGCTTGCGCACCATCGCCGAGAAGATCCAGTAGTCCGGAATCGCCTTGTAGTCCAGGCGGACATTGTTCACGTTCGTGGCCGCCGCCGTGTCATAGACCGCAATCAGGGCGCCGGTGCTGGCGCGACGCGCTGCTGTGTAGTTGGTACCGAAGCCGCCAACGAAGCCCCATCCGATGTCGTGCGTCACCCACAGGTTGCCGGTGTTCTTCGGCACGTTCGCGAACGGCATACCAACAGGATTGATATAGAACGGCGCAGTTCTCGAAAGAGCCAGACTCGCGGCATCTCCCTGCGCGGCGATCGCCGCCGCCTGGGTTGCGAATGGTGACGCGTTCAATGCCGTGGCTGTGACACGCCCGGACAGATAGGCATAACCGGCAAGAATGTCGAAGTGCTGCGGCAGGTGCCCTAAGACACCGAACTGCACGCCCTGGATTCGCTGATTGCCTACATTCCGAACCTGAGTGGTATCGAACGGATCGGTTTCATAGACGTTCGACTTCGTCGTACGGAAATAAGCTCCGTTCAGGTTAAGACGATCGCGCATGAACGCCCACTTCGCCCCAGCCTCGTAGGTCTCGTTTTCCTGCGGCGCCTGCGTTGCGTTATTGGCACTCAGGCTCAGGCTCTCTGCGGACGGATTGAAGCTGGTGCCCCAATCGAAGTACACACTTCCGTTTGGCCGCGGTTTCACCACGGCAGCGGCGCGATAGGTCGGCTTATCGTCCACCCGCCATGGGAGCACTACCGCCCCATTCACCGTAGCTGCCTGGTCGGACTGTGTCTCGAAGTGATCGAATCGCACACCGCCAGAAAGCATCAGCCACTGCGTCAGCTTCATGGTGTCGTTGAAGCCGATGCCATAACTCCATGAGGTGACATGCGTACGCCCGGGAGGCGTGACGTAAGTTGCGGCATAAACATCCTGCGTTGGGTTCAGCGCATTCGTTGTCCCAACTGTACGGTTGGTACGTTGCGGCATCGAACGCTCACGGCCACCTTCCGCCATGATCACGGCGTCATTCTCGATATGTCCGAGCGAGAAGTGGCCAACGGCGCTGGTCTGATTCCAGATGATATCTTCCGTGCTGTTGACCGGAATCTGCGCACGGGTGACCTGCACATTGCTCAAAGGGGTCGTTACCGGATAACAGGCAGTCGCATTGGTCGGAGCGCAGGTTGCGTTATACCCGATGGTCTTCCCAGTGGAGTCCTTGATCGGAGTCAGCGTGCCCGCAGTCAGAATCTGAGGTTCGGTAATTACGACATTGCGAGGATAGTTGCCCCAACGCGTAACATTGCGCAACGTTGCTCGAGTGCCGATGTCATGTTCCACCTTCGCAGTGACAACATCAGGATTCGTCCGCAGGAAGTTGTCGTTGGCGAAGCCGTAATAGTTCTTGCGGTTCACCTGAGCAACACGCGGTCCGAAGTAAGGCAGACCATAATCCGGAGTCGAGTTCTCACCTTCGTGCAGATAGTTGAGGCTGAAACGCGTCGGCGAATTCAGGCCAAAGATAAAAGATGGAGCGATGCCGAAGCGCCGTGTCTCAGCATAGTCGCGCTGTGCAACCTTGCTCTGCGATCCGACCACGTTCAAACGAAAGGCTGCGCCCTGGAGCGTGTCCTGCAGCGGAACGTTGATGTCGCCGGTAACGCGCCGCATCAGGTTGGTACCAAGCTGCAGTGATCCCCGAGCAAACTGATTGATCTGGGGCTGCTTTGTCTCCTGGTTGATGACACCACCCGTCGAGCCACGACCGAACTGTACGCTGGCAGGACCCTGCAGAACCGCTACCTGCTCGTAATCGAAGGCATCGCGATAGTAGCTTCCGAAGTCGCGAATGCCGTCCAGGAACATATCGTTACGCGCGGAGAATCCGCGGATCGTCAGATTGTCGCCCTGAGCTCCGCCCTCACCGGCGGCAATAGAGATACCCGGCGAGTTACGCAGCGTATCGCGCAGCGTCGTGACCTGCTGCTCCTGCATGATGTACTGCGGAATCACATTAACGGTCTGCGCCGTGTCCAGCAGCGGCTGCGTGAACTGTGTCAGTGCAACGGTCGTGGACTGCGTCGTTACGTCCACCTGCTCGGAGTTCTGTACGCCGATCTCAAAGGCGGAGTCGCCCACAACCTTCACGCCCAGACCGGTCTCTCCCAGCAACGCACGCAGGGCCTGCTCGGCAGACATCATGCCGCTGACGCCCATGGTGCGGAAGCCGGCAACCGTCTCAGCGGGGACCTTCAGGTTCACCTTACTGCCGCTCTGCGACTCGAAGCTCCGCAGCGCCTCATCCATCTGCCCGGCTGGGATATTGAACTTCACCACCCCCTGCGAGATGGGCGCGTGATGCGAATGATCATGTCCATGACCTTCCTGGGCGACCGCACCCTCGCCGGCGCCATACGCCGCAAGAGTTACCGCCACCACCTTCGCACTACGCTTCTGCCAAAGCTTCCAACGATTCAAAGGCCTCTTCATGCCAATCCTCCAGGGTTTGGTCTGCGCGGAGGCCCTCACCTGCACACGCTTCCCAGTCTTGTCTTCCGCCCCGAAGCAGCCCCTCAACCGTTCGCGGCACAACTTCGCCCCTCAGAAACTTTCTGAGGGCGATCAACGACTTGTTCAGTCCGATATAGGCAGCATATCGCAATTGGCGACCTTTCAAGTCCTATTTAAGAAAAATTTCCGACTATTTCGGTCGGTAATCGTTCGAGTACTCTGAAAGCCGTGCCGGCCACATTTCATACCGAGCAGTGGGTCCCCTACCCGGTCGAGCTGGTCTTCGCCTTTTTCGCGAATCCATACAATCTGCCGCTGCTGATGCCGAAGTTCTTCAAGGTCCGGATCGAGGAGGCCGCGCTTGCTCCTCCGCCTTCACGGCCGGTGGCTCCGGACCCCGCCCTGCGCCTGAAGAGCATCGCCGCGGGCGCCGGCAGCCGCTTTTCAGTCTCGGCCTGCCTGGTTCCCCTGCCGCTCATCAACTTCCGGGTTCCCTGGGAGGTCGAGATCACCGAGTTCGCGTGGAACCATCACTTCACAGATGTTCAGCTTCGCGGTCCTTTCCGTTACTGGAAGCACACGCACAGCGTCAGCGAAGAGACCCGCGCCAATGAGGCGGGAGTCCCGATCCACGGCACCCGGGTCAGCGACGACATTGAGTTCACGCCACCCATGGCCCTCGCCTCGTCCGCCATCATCAGGCGTCAACTCGCCTCCAACTTCCGGACCCGTCAAAAGAAACTGGATTCGATCCTGCCGAAGCTCGTAGCCAGCCTCAACCGGCGTTAGGACTTGCGATTCCCGGCGATACCCGGCACCCTAAACCTATGTGGCCCAAGCTTCTTCTCCAATTGACAGAACACCTTCCCAAGCTCATCCGCCTGATCCCCTTGCTTGAGTCGCTGGTCGCTTCTCGTCTGGCTGCACCCGCCGCCGCGCCGGCTGAACTCGACCTCACTCCGCTCAACGAGGCGACGGAGTCACTGAAAGCCGAGCTCGGCCAGGTTGCCCGTTCTCACGTCTCGCTCAGCAAGCAGATCTTTGAGACACACCAGGACCTGAACCAGCGGATCGAGCATCTCTCCGCCGAACTCCGTTCCCACCAGGAAGCCAGCAGCCGCCAGATCGATCAGCTGGAACATCAGCTACGCAGCTTCCATAGCTGGTTCTGGATCCTGCTTGCGCTGCTGCTCGCCGCCATCGCCCTGATGATTGCTCTGCTTGTCGTCAAGTGAGATGATCGAGCCCTTCAATTGGGGTCGACTGAATGGAGGTTCGATTGAGGCGAGTTCTCCTTGGCGTTTTCCTGCTATCGTCAGCCTCGCTGATCGGGACTCAGCCCTCTCCACAGAGCCTGCTTGCTGCCGAACGAGATGCATTCGTCACTGCTTATTCAAGACCTTGGCATCGCATCGTTCACTTCATTCTTTTTCCCGGAGATAAGAAGAAAGAGATCGCCGGCACGGTAGAAGATACCGTCTATTCTCCGTTTCACCAGAAACGCACCTACAGTTCCGCGAAGGAATCGTTTTCGATCTACACGCTTCCGGAAGGAACATTCACGGATCGCAAGAACGCGATCCTTCCTGGAATGCTTCGCTTCGGCTTGCAAGGTATGTCCCCTCAACTTGTGCCGCGGCTCCTGGCTAAGGACCGCATTGTCGCTATTGCGGCTCTCCCCGACACTCACTTCAGTTGCTACCAGATCGAAAGGCGGGACGACTCCGGATTCATCGCATTCAGCAGCAGAAGTGTTCCCTCATTCTGCTTCGATCAAGGCGGGATACTACGAACTGTGACCCTGGAACACATCATGACTGCGGTTAACGCGCAGCTACTGCTCAATCAGAGATACGTTCCCTCCCGCGTCCTGGTTGCAACTGAGGGAGCCCCCTTCGCCTCTCTCGAGACGACACTGCTGGAATCTCTTCCTGAAAACGGAACCATCCAGAGGCCTTCAGAGGCAATCTATCCTGGCGAACGATCCGAGATCAGCTCATGCGATTCCGGAGGAACCGAGATAACCGCATCCGCTCCGACTTCGCTCAGTACACGTGGCGTGTTCCTCGATGTTCATATCAATGAACAGGGAAAGGTTGACCGCACCTCCGTCATCGCTTCCGCCTCCGCCTTATTCGAGGGAGAGGCGCAGGACGAGATCCGGAAGAAAACATACGCTCCATGCGTAATCTCCGGGAAAGCGACAGATTATGGTCTGACGACGCTCTGGTGGGGAAGAGAACGCTTTCGGTTCCGAAAAGGACCTTTTTCCCGCTTCTAAGTAAATAACCATCCCCCCATCCATGGCGGACCGGGGCTATGATGTTCGGCATGATGCGGACGCTGATCTTCGCACTCTGCGGAATCGCGGTCACGGGGGCCTTGGCGGAACAACCATGGAAGCCCGCAGACGTGCTGCGAGCACAGCGTCTCGAAGTCCGTGAGGCCTATCGTCAGCCTTGGCATCGCATTGTCAGCTTCCAGCTCTACGACCAACAGGGACACTCGATCCAGGCCGGAACGGTCGAAGACTTCTATAGCTCCCCTGACAGCCAGCGCCGGGTATTTACATCCACAAAGCAGCACTTCACGACCTACA
>JAEKKE010000702.1 GCA_019510535.1 Acidobacteriota bacterium | reverse complement strand
GGCCCGTCATCGGACGCCCAGCGCGGGGTGAAAGGCCTGGCCACTCTGGCGGGCACCAACACTAGGTACGCCGTCGATCCCAAGACCGGCAAGATCGCCTGGAAGCATCAGGTGTTGCCGCAGGACAATTGGGACCAGGAATGCACGTTTGAAATGATGTCGATCACGACCCCCGTGCATCCGGACATGCAAACCAAGGGTATGATGGCGGTGGGACGCCGCGCGGCATCGGCGAGCCGCAAGACCTTGACCGGCGTGCCGTGCAAGACCTCCATCATGTGGAGCTTTGACGCCGCCAAAGGCGATTTCCTCTGGGCCAAGTCCACCGTCTATCAGAATCTGGTCAACGGCATCGATGCCAAAGGCGCGGTGACGGTCAACCCCGACCAGCTGATGACGGACATCCACAAGACCTACCATCAGTGCCCCACCCATTCGGGCGGACGTGACTGGCCGTTTGCGGCATATAGCCCGCAAACCAATGTGATGTATGTGATGCTGCAGAATCTCTGCACCGATTATAAAGTGCGCGCCGACAACATCCCCAGCAAGCCGCGCGATCAGTACAACACCAGCGGCAAGCCGATGGTGGCGGACGGCTCGACCAATATCGGGCGGCTGGATGCCATTTCGGTGGAAACCGGCAAGACCTTGTGGAGCTGGGAAACAGCGGCTTCCAATTATTCGCCGGTTTTGGCCACAGCAGGCGGCGTGCTGTTCAACGGCTCGATGGACCGCTACTTCCGCGCCTTCGATCAAAGCGACGGCAAGGTGCTGTGGGAAACGCGGCTGGGATCGCAGGTGTTTGGCGCGCCGGTGACGTTCAAGATCGCGGGCCGGCAATATATCGCGGTGGTGGCCGGGGGCGGCTACAACAATGTCTCCAACCAGGTTCGCCCCGACCTGGATCAGCCCAGCGGCGGCAACATGGTCTACGTGTTCGCTTTGCCACAGTGAGAGCGTTTGGCGAAGCGGCGGTTGCCTTGGCGCCGCCGCGCCGCTAGCTTCCCGGCCGTTTCAAGCTGG
>JAEKKE010000353.1 GCA_019510535.1 Acidobacteriota bacterium | reverse complement strand
AGCAGCTTATCGAGACGCAGCAACAGGCGGCGCACGATCCGCACTATCTTCTCTCCACGGAGCCGGTGCCGAACTTTGCGCTGGAGCGCTACAAACTGGCGGACTACTATGACTGTGTTCCCGGAGCGGGCTGCTACTGGGCCGATATTGATGCGCAGTACGACCGTGCGATTGCGGTGCTGGAGCATGCCGCTGCGACACGCAAGCAGGGAGAAAAGCAGGCGATCGTGTTGGATATCGATGAGACAACGCTTTCCGCCTACTGCGAAGAAAAGCGTGAGGACTTCGGCTACATCGGAAGCATGTTCAACCAGTGGGTGATTTCTCCGGAGGCCTCGCTACCGATTCCGGGAACGCTGCGCCTGGTGACAAAGGCGCAGGCTGCCGGTGTGGAGGTCTTCTTCATTACCGGCCGTCCGGAAGAACAACGCGAGGCGACGGTCCGCAATCTGCAGACGGCGGGTTTCCATGGCTGGAAAGAGCTTTATCTACGGGAACCGGGAAAATATCCCTCAACGATTGCCTACAAATCAGCGCAGAGGGCGAAGATTGTGACAGCCGGATATCGGCTGATCCTCAATATCGGAGATCAGTACAGCGACCTGTTTGGAGAGCCACAGGCCGAGACGAGTGTAAAGCTGCCGAACCCGTTCTATTACCTGCCTTAAAAGTCATATCCCGCCATCACAGGTGAGGGCGGGATATGCGGTAGCGTTTTTCTCAGTAGCCGCCGGTGGGCACTCCGACTGCATCCGTAGGATTGGCTAGCTCGTTCACGATGCGCACCGACGCAGAGGCCCCGATTCGGGTGGCTCCAGCAAAAAGCATTGCCTGGGCGTCGGCCAGGCTGCGAATGCCGCCGGAGGCCTTGACGCCACAGCGGATTCCGGCGACGCCCCGCATGAGTTGGATATCGTCGACCGTGGCTCCACCTGTCGAGAAGCCGGTCGATGTCTTGATGAAGTCGGCGCCGGCTTCGATAGCAAGCTCGCTGGCGCGCATCTTGTCTTCAAAGCTCAGGAGGCAGGTCTCCAGAATGACCTTCAGAATGCCGCCGTGGGCATGGACAACTTCGGCGACGATGTGGATGTCGTGCTTGACCGCGTCGAATTCGCCGGACTTAAGAAGACCAATATTCAGCACCATATCGACGTCATGCGCGCCCAGGGCGAGGACGCGCCCCGCCTCTTCCTTTTTGCTGGCGGTCAGAGTGGCGCCCAGGGGGAAGCCGATGACGACGCCGACTGGAACTCCCGTACCCTTCAATGCCGCCGCGGCTGTTCCTGTCCAGAAGGGATTCACCATGGCGCACGCGAACTTGTACTTCGCAGCTTCCTCGCAGATAGCCAGTACCTGGGCGCGCGTGGCGTCCGGCTTCAACAGGGTGTGATCCAGTACCGCAGCCAGGGCTGCGGGAGAAGAGAGTGCCTGCGCAGCGAAGCTGGCGGCGTCGAAGGTAGTCGGGTCAGGGACCGAGATACTCATATTGCTCCTGCGTAAGGCCCATGTTGGGCCCAAGAGCATATTCTATGCCCGAAAAATACATGCAGAGACAAAAGTGGATGGACCAATCGATGATTTTCGCTGGCTTACAATCACCCTTGTTGGTTTGTTAACACGAAGAGGTTTGGATGGAGCTTACAACAACGCAGTCGATCTCGGGTGGACCAGAGACGACAAATATGAAGGCCCTTTCGACAGCTACCGTGCTGTTCTTTATGTGGGGTTTTCTAACTTGTCTGAATGACATTCTGATTCCTCACCTGAAGATGGTCTTCGAGCTGAGCTATGCCCAGGCCATGCTGATACAGTTTGCCTTCTTCTCCTCCTATTTCGTCTTCGCAATTCCGTCCGGCAAGCTGGTGGACTTCATCGGATACAAGCGCACTATGATCGCCGGCCTGCTGACGATGGCCGTTGGTGCGCTGCTGTTTCTCCCCGCGGCTTCGCTGGCGGCTTTTCCGCTTTTTCTCGCTGCCCTGGTCGTACTTGCCGCCGGTATCACGGCCTTGCAGGTTGCAGCGAATCCATATGTAGCCAACCTTGGACCGCAGCGTACAGCCAGCAGCCGCTTGAACCTGGCACAAGCTTTCAACTCGCTGGGAACAACGGTGGCTCCGTACCTGGGTAGCGCCCTGATTCTGGGAGCCACAGTCGAAGCACCAAAACTTGGCAGCCTGACCCAGGCGGCGTTGCAGCAGTTCCGCGCCCAGCAGGCTTCCACCGTGCGTTTGCCATATCTCGGGATAGCCGGTTTGCTGATCCTGCTTGCGGTAGCGCTGGCAGTGATTAAGCTGCCGCCGATGGGCGGGTTGACGCAGGACTTTCGTCCTGACGAGCGCGGTTCCTCATGGGGAGCGCTTCTGGGGCATCCGCAGCTTCTGCTGGGAGCGGTTGGAATCTTCCTCTATGTCGGCGCAGAGGTGACGATAGGAAGCTTTTTGGTGAACTATATGCACCTGCCAGAAATCAGCGGATTTACCGAAACGGTGGCGGCGAGATATGTATCGATCTACTGGTTCGGCGCGATGATCGGGCGGTTCGTCGGTTCAGCGGTGCTGCAGAAGGTGAAGACCTCCAAGCTGCTTGCTTTGGCAGCGACGGCAGCATGCCTCTTGGTACTGCTTAGCATGTTGAGCTCGGGGCATACGGCGATGTGGTCGATTCTGGCGGTAGGCCTGTTCAACTCCATCATGTTCCCGAGCATCTTCACGCTCGGCATCGCCAATCTGGGCGAGTTGACGAGCAAGGGATCAAGCCTCATGGTCTGCGCCATCGTCGGTGGGGCGGTGATCCCACTCTTCTCGGGCTTCGTGGCCGATAAGATCGGCGTGCAGCATGCGCTGATGGTGGCGGCTGTCTGCTACGTGTACATCGTGGTCTTCGGATTGCGGGGTGACCGCAGCGCTACGGAGCACCGCGCAGCGTAAGCATTCTCCTGTAGGTGTAGTGCAGGGTTTATGCATCTATGGGCGTTTTCCGTAATGAAAACGCCGCTGCACGCTCCTCCCGGGATATCCAGCAACAGGAGAAACGCTTCTAGCTATGGCAATACGCAAGTCGCTGCTGGCCTTGGCTGTCTCGGCCTTCGGAATCGGGACGACCGAGTACGTCATCATGGGTTTGCTGCCGGAGTTGGCAGCAGACTTCCATGTTTCTATTCCGCGCGCCGGCATCCTGGTCTCCGGCTATGCGCTGAGCGTAACCATCGGCTCGCCGATTCTGGCGGTGCTGATGGCCCGCATGGATCGCAAGCTGGCGCTGATGTGGCTGATGGCGTTATTCCTGCTGGGCAATGTTGGCTGTGCCCTGGCGCCGAACTTCCAGCTTCTGCTGATCGCCCGCATTATTACTGCTCTCTGCCACGGAACCTTCTTCGGTATCGGCAGTGTGGTGGCGTCAACGATGGTGCACCGCAGCGAACGAGCACAGGCCATCGCACTGATGTTCAGCGGCCTGACGCTGGCTAATGTGTTGGGTGTTCCGGCAGGAACAGCCCTGGGACAAGCCTTCGGCTGGCGGTCGACCTTCTGGGCACTTATCCCAATCGGACTTGTGGCAGGCGCGGGCCTGTGGAGCCTGGTGCCGTCGCAGGTGCCGGACCGCGTACATGTGAAGGATGAGGTGCGGACTCTGCTGAAGCCGCAGGTGCTGATGGTGCTCGTCCTCAGCACCATCTCTTCGACTTCGCTGTTTGCCGTCTTTACTTACATTGCGCCGATCCTGCGAGACGTTACCGGTCTGTCGCCGCATGCGGTGGCAATTGTCCTGGTGCTCTTCGGTATCGGAATCACGGTCGGCAATCTGATCGGAGCGAAATTGAGCGACTGGAAGCAGTTGCCGAGCTTTCTCGGATGCTGCGCCGTACTGATCTGCCTGCTACTGGTGATGCCTGTGGCGCAGCGGTATCCGCTGACCTCGATTGCGATGGTGCCCCTGTGGGGTATGGTGCACTTCGCCATGGGAAGCCCGTTGCAGTCGCGCGTCGTGGATCAGGCAAAGGGAGCTCCAAACCTTGCAGCGACGATGAACCAGGGAGCCTACAACCTCGGCAATGCGCTGGGTGCGAGCGTAGGTGGTGTCGCTCTAACGATGGGCCTCGGCTATGGGCAGCTTGGATACCTGGCAGCAGCAATCGCCGGTTTGGTCCTCGTGCTGGGCTTTATCGAATTGAAAGCCGATCGGAAGCGGCCGAAGCACACGACCACCGTAGCCGATGATGAAGTGGTTTGGAATCTTGAAGCAGACGTAGTCAGCTTCGATCTGCGCGACACGACGCGACGGTTTGTCGATGCAGGTCGCAATCTTCAAACTCGCCGGTTTGTGCTGCAGCATGAGTTTGTGCAGGTAGCTCAGCGTAAGGCCGGTGTCGAGAATGTCCTCGACGATGATGACGTGCTTGCCCTCGATGGGATTGTCGATGTCTTTGATCAACTTGACGGCGCCGGAGGAGACACGGGCACGTCCGTAGCTCGATACGGCGACGAAGTCGAAGGTGTTGTCGACGGTGATCGAGCGGGCGAGATCGGCAAGGAACATGGCCGCGCCTTTGAGCACGCCGATCAGGACGATCGACTTGCCTGCATACTCCTCTGAGATCTGTTGGCCGACTTCGGCGATACGGTCTTTGATCTGCTGTTCCGAGATCAGGACCTCCATCTTGTCAGGAGGAATGAATGCGGGCTCGACGGGATTGGGTGTGGACATAGTTGAATCCGAGCTTATCGAGCCTCGGGGCGGAGAATCAAGCCTCTGGAACCGTATACTTGAAGGAAACATGTATCCGTACCTGCATCTTGGCCCGTTGACGCTGGGCACCTTCGGAATTCTTCTCTGGCTTGGCGCCGTCGCCGCCACGGTCATTCTCCACAAGAACTTTCAGCGCTTTTCGATCGACGCCGACGCCCTGAATGTCGTTGCGTTCGTCACCATCGCCGGTGTTCTGGGCGCGAAGGCGTATCACGAGCTGCAGGACCCTGCGGAGCTGGCCGATTCCATGCGCCGCATCATGCTGCCCGGCTGGCATCACCCGGGCGAGATCCTCATGTATCTCCTGAAGTGGTTCCAGGCGGGCTTTGCGTGGTTCGGTGGTCTCTGCGCCGGCATCGCCATGCTGTTGTGGCAGGGACGTCAGGCTAAGTTCCAGAACGGAGCCCGGGTGGGCGGTCTTCGCATGCTGGATCTTGCCGCTCCAGCCGCTGCTATCGGTTACGGCGTTGGCCGCCTGGGATGCCTGCTCTCGGGAGACGGCGACTACGGCAAGAGCACAAAGTTGCCCTGGGGAGTGCACATCCGCAACGACGCGCTCGATCCTCCGGTGCCGAATCCTCCCGATCTGAAAGTCCATCCCACGCCGCTCTACGAGCTCGGCTACTCGCTGGTCTTCGGTCTCTGGCTCTGGCATCGCGCCAAGAAGAATCTACCCATCGGCCAGCTGACGGGCGAGTACCTGGTGCTAACGGGTATCGCGCGCTGGTTCGTCGAGCTTATCCGCATCAACCCTCGTGTCCATATGGGCATGAGCAACGCCCAGGTAGCTGCACTTGGCTCAATCTTGGCTGGTATCGTGCTGATTTTCTGGTCGAAGGCGCGATCGAAGAAATGGGTCGCGGAGACTGTGGAAGGCCAGTTGCCAGTTGCCAGTTGCCAGTTGCCAGTTGCCAGTTGCCAGTTGCCAGTTGCCAGTTGCCAGTTGCCAGTTGCCAGTTGGGCTAGCGATGGCGCGATGGGTTGCCTGAACTGGTGTGTTGCGAATGTAGAAATGCGCCCATGCGGTACCCCGTCAACTGGAAACTGTTAACTGGCAACTAGAGCTTTTTAAGGTAAGCCTTCGCCTCTTCCAATTCAGGGAAGAGGCGTTCTTCTGCCTGGAACTCGCGCGAGTGCACGCAGCGGCGGCCTGACTTCACACGGACCGGGTGCTTGAGGTGGAGCATCTCGTGGTAGAGCAGGTATTCGATGGCACAGCGCGGCGTGTCAGGCCGGTCGAAGACGCGGCTGATCATGATGGTGTTGTGAGCGGCGTCGTAGTGACCCAGAAGTCGGCGTGCGTTATGTCCGCTCCAGGTGAGCACAGGGCGTCCCATGAGTCCATGGAAGAACCTGCGGTTCAGCGTCTCGAAGACCTCGTCCAGGTCGTAATGACGCCCTTTGGCGGTGAGGATACGTTTTCGGCCACGGGTCTGTCGGATATGCTCGGCCATCTTTGAGACCGGCTCCGACTGGGTGTAGCGGCGATAGCGATCGGCGTGCAGGCGAAGGATCGGCTTGCGGTACAGCTTTGCGATCAGGATGTGAGCGATAGCTCGAAGGACGCTCTCGGGGGCGGCCTCCAGCAGATCAGAGAGCG
>JAEKKE010000352.1 GCA_019510535.1 Acidobacteriota bacterium | reverse complement strand
AGCCGTGCTCGCTGACTGTCCCAAACGCGTATCGCCGGACGATGTTGCACACCACGCTCAGGCCAACCTTCCATCCACAACACGGAGCCCATCACCATGAATGACGTCATCATCATCGGCGGCAGCTTTGCCGGCCTCGCCGCCGCCCTGCAGCTCGGCCGTGCCCGCCGCAAGGTCACCGTTCTCGATACCGGCCTGCCGCGCAATCGCTTCGCCGGCCACTCGCATGGCCTGCTCGGCCACGATCACAAGCCACCGCTGGACATCCTGGCCGAGGCGCGGCAGCAGCTGGCGCGTTATCCCACGATCAGGCTGGTCAGTGCCCGGGCCGACAGCGTCTCCGGCGCCATCGACCATTTCTCCGTCGTCACTGGCGATGGCGAAAGCCTTGGGGCGCGCCGCCTGATCCTGAGCTATGGCGTCGTCGACCAGATGCCTGATGTTCCGGGCTTTGCCGAAAGCTGGGGCACATCCATCGTGCCCTGCCCCTATTGCGACGGCTTTGAAGTCGCCGGCCAGCATTGGGGCCTCGTCTGGTCCGGCCCGCAGTCGCACCAGTCTGTCAGGCTGTTCCACGATTGGACTGATAAGTTGACTGTCTTCGCCGATGGTCATGACATTCCGCCCGATATCCAGGCCGATCTGGCGCGCCGCAACATACCTGTCGCCGATGGCAGGATCGTCGAGATCGCCCATCACAAGGGTCATATCACCACTGTTAATCTCGATACCCGCCGCAATATCGCGGTCGACGTCCTGTTCGCCCATCCGCGCAACAAGCCGTCCGCAAGCCTGCATGAATCACTGGGTCTCGCCACGATCGATACGCCCATCGGCATCGCCCTCAAAGTCGACGAACGCCGCCAAACCAGCATGCCCGGCATCTACGCCGCCGGCGACCTCGCCACGCCCTTCTTGCCCTCGGTCACCCTGGCATCATCGCAGGGCGCGATGGCGGGTATCTTCGCCCAGCAGTCGATGCTGGTTTGAGAGCACTCTGGTTTGTAGATCATTGCGGAATGGCCCAGCGCGACGGAACCTGGAAGAGCCGCTTCGAGATGATTCTGTGCACAAATAAACATGAGGTCCGCCATCTTGGTCAGCTCACGGTCATTGCACGAATGCTTGGCATTGCACTCTCACACGAGCTAAGCGCGTAGGAACTGCCCGTCAGACCTTAATACTCATACTGCTAGCCTGTCGACACGATCCCTACGCGCAGTCATTCCAATCGTTGTTGACGGGGCTACGGCTTAAGAGAGGCTGCGGCGTTCTCCACGACCTTCGTTATGTCCGCGGGGTGGCTCAGCATTGCAAGATGGCCCGAGGAGAGCGTGGTCGTCGTGGCGTTCATCCTCTTCGCCATTGTGGCTTCAAGCGTCGGCGATATGACGTGATCATTGCTCGACACGACATACCAGGAGGGAAGGCTCTTCCATGCAACCTGTGAGATCTTCGCGGCGAATGCCCCCGGAGCCGAGATAGGGCCCTGCGTGGCGGCAATGGTTGTCTGCTGATCAGGCGTAAGATCCGGGGCGAAATCCGCTGCTACGCCCGCAGTACTGAGAGTAAGGTAGCCTAGCGAGTCCTGCTGCAAATCGGCCATGATTGGCGTGGCTGGAACTTGGCCGTTGAGGTCGAGTACGGACTCTCCATTGTCAGGTGCATAGGCCGCGACATAGACCAACCCCGCAACCTTCGGGCCGGTTCCTGCCTGAGTGATGACGACGCCTCCATATGAATGGGCGACCAGCAGGGTCTTGCCAGTCTCTCGCGCCAGAGCACGTTGAAGCGTCGCGACATCGTCGGCCAAAGAGGTGAGCGGAAGTTCAATCGCTGTCACGTTGTAACCATCTGCATTCAGGCTCGTGATGACTTGATTCCACGAGGAGCCATCGGCCCAGGCTCCGTGTACGAGCAGGACATTTTTGATGCCGGTTGGGCCAGAGGCCTGCACCGTCGGAACGCTAGCGATCTGGGAAGAGCATCCGGCGAGAGCGAGAGTCATCGCCGGAACGAGAAGGCGTAAGGAAGGCTTGACGCTAAAGTTGCTGAACATACATTGATCCTTTTTCCGGTGTAACTTCCTGGGTATGTTTTCTGGTGGGAACTCTCAGGAGATTTTGTTGCTAACTGCTAGTGGAGTGCGACGAAGGCCAGCGCGACCGCCAGGACATCCTCGAGCAATGCTGCCGGCAGGTCACGACCAAATGAGCGGGCGGCGAAAGCTCGTGCCTTAGAGCCGCCGTATGTGCCAGCGACGCTACCGACGATGCCTGCAATGAGACCGACGATGGTGTTGCCCCTGGAGAGGCCAACGGCCGCTCCGCTTGTTGCGCCCATGAGAAGACGAGCGCCGAACTGTAGTGGAACAAGGCGGCTTGGGGTCTTCGGAAGTTTGTCTGTGACAAGCTCTCCTAAAGCCATGAAGCTGAGGATAAGCGCGGTAATGCGTTTTCCCAGGAAGGAGAGCCATGTTCCCTGGAGTGGAAGATGCTCCGAGTTAGCGGCCCAGCCTAGAGCGGCGAGTCCAACGATGGCACGAAGGCCACAGGCAACGCCGATGACGAATGCAGAGATGACGATCGTATTCATTTATTCTTCTCTCTATAGGTGTCTTCTTTTCGCGACAAGTCTTCTGTCTAGCGATGAAAAGACGTTGTTAGCAATGAGGCCTCTCGATCGGAGTGGTCCATACTCGAGAGGCCTAGCAGTAAGGTTCTACTTCGAGCCCACCTTGGATACCGCGTTCACAACCACATCTGCAACCTTTGCTGGCTGGGCCAGCATGATGACGTGGCTGGAAGCAACGGTGGACGTCGTTGCGCCGATCTTCTTTGCTTCCGCGGCTTCGAGCGTTGGCGAGATCGTGCGGTCATTGCCGGCGATGATGTACCACGACGGCTTCAACTTCCACGCTGGGTCCGTGACCTCGCCCTTCATCGCTGCGACGCTCGTGGGTATCTGTGTCGCGATCAAGGTCGAGATCTCCTTGGCAGAGAGGTCCGGTGCCACATCCTCTGCGATGCCCTTCGACGTGAGTTTGAGGAAGCCGCTCTTATCCGGCCGCAGTTCCGCGCCGACAGGAGTGGGCCCGCTTGTAATCAGCCCGAAGGCAGATTGACCTTTATCTGGAGCGACGGCAGCGACATACACCAATCCAGCCACCTTCGGGTCGTTGCCGGCTTCGGTGATGACTGCACCACCGTAGGAGTGACCTACCAGCAGGACGGGGCCATCCTCAAGCGCGATTGCTCGCTGTGCCGCCGAGACATCATCCGCAAACGAAGTAAGCGGAATCTGGACGGAAACGACGTGAAATCCTTTCGCTTCCAGCAGAGGGATGAGCTTGGACCAGCTTGAACCGTCTTCCCATGCACCATGTACAAGGAGGACACTCTTCACTCCTTCCTTGGCCGCCGATTGAGCAGCCATATTGGTGTTGGGCAAGAACGCGAGAAGACCGGCGCATGGAGCCATAATGTTGCGAACTAGTTTTGAAATCTGCATTGTCATACTCCCTTAGCACAAGAGTCGCCCCATACAGGTTTGAGGCTCATTCAAGATCCGTACGAATCGAAGCGCAGGTCGGCTACCGCAGGTTCCTGCGGTAGTTCCAACACTCGCTCTCTTGTTTGATCTGAGCTTATGTTTGGTGTGGCGTCCTATCTAGGCGAAAACCGCCAAAGACGGGACATTCCTGCTGCAGAATGGCACAGGTGCGAAAGGCTTGTTTGCGCGAAGAGGCGCTCCCGGCATGGACTACAACGATTCTCCCGACCACGACGGCGAACAATCGCAGACGGGTTGGCGGTGTTGTCGCTTCGTCATTCCTGGGTCCTGCGCCACATTCCTGGAGTGACTCCATAGATGCGCTTGAAGGATCGATTCAACCCTGACTGATCTGTAAAGCCGCACCGAACAGCGATATCCGCAAGTGGCAGACGAGAGTTCATCAGCAGATCTTTCACTTTATCAATGCGACGCTCGATGAGCCACCGATACGGCGCTCTACCGCAGGTCTGCCGGAAGGCTCGTGCGAAGTGGCTGAGCGACAGACCGCAGACGTTGGCGACCTGCTGAAGGTCGATATCTCCGTCAAGATGAGTATCGAGAAACTCCGTTGCTCTCTTCATCTGCTGAGCTGTCAGTCCGCCCTGAGCAGCCCTCGTCACGGGTGTGATGCCGCCGTAGGAGCAGACAAAATGACAGTGCAGTGCGTGCAATACATGGTCGACAAACAATTTGCCGGCGTGCGGTTGATGCAACGTCGTGAGAAGAACCTGGCCCAGGTGATGCACAATAGAATCCGGTTGCCCGAACGGCCCGCTGAGTCGATCCACTCGACGCATCCGATGAGAAGCAGCAACCTCGTCTAGGGCGTCCTGCG
>JAEKKE010000712.1 GCA_019510535.1 Acidobacteriota bacterium | reverse complement strand
AGAACTCCTCAGGCATTACGTGGAAGCAGGGCGCAACAGCAGGGCGCAACGTACCTCTCTCGCACTTCTACATCGCCCGTCCCGACCGCGACACCGACGTCACCATCAACGCCGCGCTCGACAAGGGCAAAGACCTGCTGCTGCTCCCCGGCAACTACGACCTCAACGCTCCCATCAAAGTTCGCAAGGCCAACACCATCGTGCTCGGCTTAGGCTTCGCGACGCTGCGCCCCGTGCACGGAACTGAAGCGATGACGGTGGCCGACGTAGACGGCGTCACCGTCTCCGGCCTGTTGTTCGATGCGGGCACAGCCGTCTCTCCCGCACTGCTGCATGTCGGTACGCAAGGCAGCAAGCTACGCCATAAGACTAACCCCATCTCGCTGCACGACGTCTTCTTCCGCGTGGGCGGAGCAGGCGAAGGCCGCACGGATGCGAACCTCGTGATCGACAGCAACGACACCATCGTCGACCACACCTGGATCTGGCGCGCGGACCACGGCCACAACGTCGGCTGGGACAAGAACCAGAGCAACTACGGCCTTGTCGTCCACGGCAACGATGTTACGATCTACGGTCTCTTCGTCGAACACCATCAGAAGTACCAGGTACTCTGGGCGGGCGAGCGCGGCCGCACCTACTTCTACCAATCCGAGATTCCCTACGACCCGCCAACACAGGCACAGTGGACTGACGAAAAGGGCGCGAAGGGCTGGGCCTCGTACAAGGTGGCCGACAACGTCCGCGAACACGAAGCCTGGGGCCTCGGCATCTACAGCGTCTTCCGCTTTCCCGACGTAGTGATGGACCGCGCCATCGAAGTCCCCAACGCCCCCGGCGTAAAGTTCCACCACATGATCACGGTAGCCCTGCTGGACAAAGGCGCAATCCTGAACGTAATCAATCAAACCGGCGGCAGCACCAGAACCAGCTCCGCAGGCCAACCACCCCGCATCGAACCCAAAGTAACGGACTACCCCGAGGCAAAGTAGGATCTCGTTGCCCCATTCTTTGTCGAAGACAAAGGGTGGGGTAT
>JAEKKE010000092.1 GCA_019510535.1 Acidobacteriota bacterium | reverse complement strand
GCGGTGGCGCGGAACTCGTCGACTGGACGACCGACCCGAAGAAGCGTGGCCCGTGGGGCAGTAAGGTTCTCGGCTTCACCGACTTTGAAGCGAAGGACGACGCTATCATCGTTCGCCTCCTCGACCAGGACGCGAAAGAGCTGCACAGCTTCCGCCGCCACGTCGGCGGAGCGGTCGAAGTACTAACCCCGTTCGCAGGCTAAGCACGTTTCATCTATGTCACGATGTGAAGGGGAGGCAGGCTTCTCCACCTGCCCATGCCGTACATCTCCAACCTTCAACTTGGAACTTTCAACTTCTGCTGGTGGCCGAGTAGATCAGCTTCCCGCCGAACGTAAACATCGCGCTACCGGCAGTGCGTTCAATGCCGGTCTTAGCGCGCCGATAGGCTGCCTGTGCCTTCTGGGTAGAGAGCAGCAGCGACAACCCAATGTAGTATCCGGCTTCGTCTACAAACACGATCGCCAACACGATGCCGCGCAGCCACAGGGGCCACGAAGGCTGCAGCACCGCCGTAAAGATGCTGGCAAAGAAGACAATGACCTTCGGGTTGGCCAGGTTCAACGTGAGCCCGCGTACGAAGGCAGCGCCGACTGACATATTGGGGGCAGCGGCGATGGCGCCATTCGATGTTTTCGACTTTGCGTGACGCCAGGACTGCACGCCGATGTAGCAGAGGTACATTCCGCCGGCGAACTGCATGATGCGGTAGAGCCACTCCGCCTTGGCCAGGATAATCTGCACACCAAAGACAGCCGCCGCTCCCCATAGAAACGCGGCAAAGCCCAATCCAAAGCTATGTGCAGCGGCCACCGGCCGGCGGTGTTGCATAGAGACACGCATGGTGGCGACAAAGGCGGGTCCGGGCGAGGCGACGGCGAGCAGATGAACGCCGGCCAGTGCAAGCAGTGCGGCAACATAATGCATGTGTTCCAGTGTACGGAATCAGCTTTCGAGCGCTCGATAGAAGAGCCGCAGCGCGAAGAGCAACAGGGCTGTTCCCGCGACGCGGTCGATGACAGGCTTGGCATGCCGGTAGGTCTGTTGCGCGTGGCGTGTGGAGAGCACCAGCGTCAGGCTGCTGTAATAGGTGAACTCGTCGACAAAGACCAGAAGGGCTGCAGCGAACCGTATCCACATCGGCCACTCAGGATGCAGCACGGCGGCAAAGACGCTGGCGAAAAAGATCATCACCTTCGGATTGCCCAGGTTAGTCAGCAGACCTCTCCGGAACAAAGCAAACCTGGTGGTGGTTGCGCCGAGCTCCAGCGAGGCACGTTGTTGTGCGGGAACGTTGGCATGACGCCACGCATTCACTGCCAGCCACATGAGGTAGACGCCGCCAAAGAGTTGCAGCCCGCGAAAGAGTCCAGGCACGGTCATCAAAACACTCTGCAAACCCAGCACTGCCGCCAGCGCCCAGACGAAGGCAGCGCCGGCCAGCCCCATCGCATGAAACAGCGCGACTCCACGCGAATACTGCGTCGAGGCACGCAGTGTATTCACAAACGAAGCCCCGGGCGAGGCCATACCGAGAAAATGGATTCCCGCAAACGCGGCAAGCGCAAAGATGTAAGACATGAGGACAGCAAGGACGCTACAGATTTCCACCAATGATTGGCAAGACCGGAGCGACCAGCAGTTTGCTTCATCCAATCATTGAATGATTTCGTTATTCAATCATTCAGTAGTAGAACTTGAAGCTTGCCCAATCCTCGGTCAGGTTTTTCTTCCTGTTCCGGCAGAGGTAGATGTTTCGCCGGTTCTCAAATGGCATCGCGTATGGATGGTCCAGATGTCCGACCACAGTGCAGCTCTGGTAGTACTCCAGCATTCCGGGAAGCTTTGCTGCATTGATCGAGAAGACGACCTCTCCGGTAGCGCCCTGCGGTCCCCAGAGGAAGTGAGTATTGTGTCCACTCAGCACTGGCGGAATCTCACCCGGTTTATTGAGAAAGAGCAGTGAACTTGCCTCGCCATAGTTGCCGGCGGTTACCACAGCCTTCCGTTGATCTTCCTGCGGCAATGACTGGTAGGCCGCGCGGATCTTTGCGGAGAGCTCTTCCCATCCGAAACGGTCTGCATAAAACTGCGGTAGCATTCCGGAGCTGTCCGTCTCAGTATTAGTGGAACTGTCGTAGAGATGCGTCGCCTTCATATAGTGCAGCCATGACCCGACCGGAAGCACCGGAATTGCCATTGGCAGCGAAAGGATGGCTATCAGCGCAATCAAGCCTGACAGTATGGGGAAAGCGATGGGATAGTCCCAGTGGACCGCGTTGTGTGTTGCAAAGCGTTTCTCCCATGCCAGACCACCGGCGGCAAAGACGATGGGATAGACCGGCACCAGGTAGTAGTCCTTCGCATGCAGGCCAAACATCATCGCGTAGGTAAAGACCCACGTCAGGCCCAGCCAGCGCCACTGTGTCGAGCGCAGCAGAAAGACGACTCCCGGAATCCATACGAGGGCCGCAATCGGATTCACGTTCTTGAATTGCGCCAGAAAGAAGGGTAGGAAGCCGAGTGAGATATTCTTCCCAGCCTTTCGTCCATTCTCCAGAAACTCCAGTGTCGGCCAGTGATGAATGGCCTGCCAGATGACGTTCGGACTCGCGATCAGGAGCAGAAGGGCAATGCCCATCCCCGCATGACGTGTGAACAGCAGCTTCCGCTGCGGCGTGCACAACAGCGCCAGCCCTACAGCGATCAGGAAGAACATCATCGAGGGCTTGTTCAAGAGTCCCAGCCCAGCCGAGACGCCGAGGACCATCCACGCCCGCTGCGGTGGCCAGAGATCTCGCTGTAGCAGGACTAGCGCCAGCAGGCAGGTCATCCAGAACATCGACTCGAAGGAGTTCATCGAGAGAAAACTGTCGAGGCCAAGGTACTGTGGCGCACACAACACACAAAGCATCGCCAGGCCTTGCGCCGGCCGGCGTCCGCCGAGCGTCCAGGCCAGCAGACCCGTCAGAAAGACGCGAGCTGCGCCCGCCAGTGCGGAGAACATGCGGATCCCAGCCAGGGAGTGCCCGAACAAGAGCTCCGCCAGCCTTGCCTGAACCGCGACTACGGGGCCGTGGTCCACGTATCCCCATGCCAGGTGCCGGCCGCACATCAGGTAGTAAAACTCATCGCGGAAGTAACCATAGCCGATCACTGGCTCCAGCAGATTCGTGCCGACATGAATAGCTAGCTTGATGAGTGCGAAGATCGCTGCAAGCCTGATGGCCTGCCGGAGTGCGGGGTCGGCGGGGCGGACGATCACGGACACGGATGTTGCCATGCGGCAAGGATACGCAAGGAAGACCGTTGAAGTTCCTCTTCATCACACGCCATGGCATCTAAGATTACGAATTAGGGGATGAATTATGGACTGGACACCTGGCGGCAACAGTGACGATATCGAAGACCGGCGAGGCGACTCAGGCGGCGGTGGTGGCGGTTTTGGCTTCGGCGGCATGGGTGGCGGCCTCGGTATCGGTGGCTTCATCCTTCTGCTGATCCTCAGTCTGGTTACGGGCCGCAATTTCCTCGGCGGTTTCTTTGGCGCGGGTCATGCTCCCTCGCAGCCTGCAGAGCGCCGCAGTGCGGGTCCCGTCGAAGAGACCCAGGCAGAGAAGCACAGTGTGCAGCTCATCAGTTGGACCCTCGACGACGCGCAGAAGACCTGGGAACAGATCTTCCAGCAGAGCGATAAGACCTATCGCCATGCCAAGCTTGTTCTCTTTCGCGATACCACCTATTCCGGCTGCGGCACAGCGCAGGCGGCCACCGGTCCCTTTTACTGCCCGGTCGATCAGAAGGTCTATATCGATCTCAGCTTCTGGGAGGAGCTCCAGAGCTTCGGTGGCGGCACGAGCGAGTTCGCACAGGCCTACGTTGTCACGCACGAGATCGGCCACCATGTGCAGCGTCTGCTCGGGATTGAGAGCAATGTGCAACGCCTGATGCATGCGCGTCCTGAGCAGCGCAGCCAGCTCTCCGTCGCGCTGGAGCTTCAGGCCGACTGCTTTGCCGGTGTGTGGGCGCACTCCGCGGAGCAGCGCGGCCACGTTCACACCAGCGACATTGCAGAGGGCATGAAGGCCGCGGCAGCGGTCGGAGACGATCATCTTCAAAAGATGGCCGGCCGTGCCGTTAGTCCCGAACGCTTTACACATGGCTCTTCGGCACAACGGCAGCAGTGGCTTGAGGCGGGTCTGCAGGACGGGACGATCGGCGCCTGCAATACCTTCAAGAATCTCAGCGATGCGGATAACCAGGACTACTGAAGTGCTGCTGTGACTACTGACGCGCTGCTGTCGTAGCATGGCGGCATGCACGCACTCCGGAAGCTTGCTCTCCTACTCTGTCTCGGATCCATCGCGGTTCAGGCGCAAAAGCCGTCGCGCCCGTATGACCAGCTCTTCGTCTTCGGTGACAGCTACTCCGATACCGGAGCCGGATACATTGACGGCAACGGTCCTACGGCCGTCTGGTACATGGCGAAAGATCTCGGCATCGATCTGGTCATACCGCTGAAGTCGTGGGCCAGGGCGAGCGTGAACTTCGCCGTCAGCGGCGCTCGCACCGATGGCGGACTCGGGCGTATTGATAAACACGGCGAGATCCTCGGCTATGGCATGCAACTTCAAATAGGGCAATTCCGCGAGTTGATGCAGGCTGGTCTTGTTACCTTCGACCCGAAGCGGACGATGTTCTTTTTTGCCGGTGGCTTGAATGACCGGACTTTGCCCATCGAGACCAGCGCACAGGACATTGAAGACGAGATCGAGACGCTCTATGGTCTGGGAGCACGCCGCTTCATGGTCGCCATTCTTCCGGAGAAGATTCCGCAGTTCGCGCAGCAGGGAATCCGTGTCAACCCGGCGCTACGCGGTATTCCGGAAGAGATGAAGCGTCGCCATGCCGACATCGAGATTGCCACCAGCAACTGGGGTGCATTTCTTGATGAGGTGATTACAAACCCTGCGAAGTACGGCATTACGAATACGACGGATCGCTGTGCCGGCCGCGTGCTCCACAACGAAGATCCCACACGCTGCGCCACGCCGGAGAAGTACTTCTTTTACCACGAAGGGCATCCGTCAACGCGAGCCCATGAGGTAGCGGGAGGCATGTTGGCAGACGAGGCAAAGAAGGTTTCGGCTCATTAGGCCCTATCAAGAAGCAGACGCAAGCTTTGTTCGGGTTGAGTTGAAGCTTGAGTTGAAGCTCTGAGCAACAGCTCATCTGGCTGCCCCATTCTTTCGCTGAAAGCGAAAGAATGGGGCAACCAGAGCGTGGTTCTCAAAGATGTTCTCGGAGCCTACCTACCCAACCAGCAACCGGGGATCGTCCGAAAGAAACGGCCGCGTCGGTTCATAGTACTTTCGCTTCGCCGGGACCGAGACGAACTCACACTCCGGATACCGCAATGCGGTCAACCTTCCGCCGAAGACACACCCGGTGTCGATGTTGATGGTGTTGTTCAGGATCACCGGGCTCTCCACCGGAGTATGCCCGAAGACGATCAGCGGGCTCCCTTGGTACTCTGCCGCCCACGGATAACGGATCTCGCCCCACTGATCGCGGACTCCGGTCTTCTCTCCATGAATTGCCAGCTCCCGCGCCTGGATGGTGGCGGCGCGATGCATGGACTCCTTCAGGCCGGCGTGAGCGACCAGAAGCCTGGCATGGTCGAAGATCAGATGTCCCGGCAGCCGCTTGATGAAGATCGCCATCTGCTTGGCGAACTCCGGCGATTGCCGTCCGAACTGTTCCAGCGAATCTGCCAGCCCGTAGGTCAAAGGCAGTGTCTTGCCGCACAGAGCGGTCGCAAGCCGTACATCGTGGTTTCCGGCAACAGAGAACGCCTTGCCTTGTGCCATCGCCGTGGATACCAGACGAAAGACCTCCGGGATCCCCGGGCCGCGATCCGCGAGATCGCCGACAAAGACCAGCCTGCGCTTGTCTGGGGATGTGATGGAGAGATCATCGCCCACCTGATATCCAAGCGTTCCCAGCAACTCCCTCAGCTCATCGATACATCCGTGAACGTCACCCACGATGTCGAAGGGGCCGGAGTTCTCGGAGTGATCCTGAAAGGAGATCGATTCGGCATGAAGCTCAGCGGCAGTACTCACACTCTAAGAATATCGATTTTGCGCGGCTCGGGTATGGTGGCCCAGTGAAGGCAGTTTTACTGAATTACCCGCAGCGCCGTGTCGACAGCTGCTTCGTTCTCTCCCTGGAAGTAGTTCCGGATCTTCTCTGCTGTTGCCGGACTTACCACCGCCGACAAGGCGTCCGGCCCGGCCTGCTTGATGCCGCGCAGTGACCCAAAGTGCTCCAGCAGCCGTTGCCTCGTCCGTGGACCTACACCCGGGATTGCCAGCAGCTCCGAATCGCGGTCACGCATCTCGCGGCGCTTGCGGTGGTAGGTGATCGCAAACCGGTGCGATTCATCGCGGATCTTCTGGATCAGATGCAGCACAGGAGAACGGCGGTCCAGCACCACTGGCTCGTCCTCCTGACCGTAGACATAGACGATCTCTTCGCGCTTTGCGATGGAGGCCAGCGGTTGCAGCGTGAGCCCGAGCTGTTCCAGCGCGGCATAGGCCGCGTGAAGCTGTCCAAGGCCGCCGTCGATCAGGATCAGTGATGGTAGATCTTTCTTCTCTTCCAACATGCGTGAGTAGCGGCGATGCACAATCTCGCGCATGGAAGCGAAGTCGTCGACGCCCGTCACGGTCTTCACCTTGAACTTGCGGTAGTCCGACTTCTTCATCGCGCCGTCTTCCCACACCACCATGCTGGCGACCGTCTCCGCTCCTTGAATGTGGGAGATGTCGAAGCACTCGATGCGACGCGGCGGTTCCTCCAGGCTCAGCGCGTCCTGCAATGCTTCCGCAATGGCCTTGTTGGTCGGCTGCAGCGTGCGGAACCGTTGATCATAAGCCTGCTTGGCGTTCTGGCATACCAGGTCAACCAAGGACCGCTTGTCTCCGCGTTGCGGCGCGGCCAGCTCAATCTTGTGCCCCGTCCGCTCTGAGAGCAGGGAAGCCAGAGCCACGCGATCAGGGAAATCGACCGGGACGTAGATATGCTTGGGCACATACGGCTGATCGAGATACACCTGCTTCAGCAAAGCAGAGAAGAAGGCTGACGGAGAGAACGCGGGCCGCTCGATCGTTGCTTCTGCTGCCGCCTCCGGAACTCCTCGAGGGCCGAGAGCTTCGATGTCTTCCGTCTCATCACTTTCCTCAGGATCTTCCGTCAGAAAGCTGAAGTCGGGCAGGTCTTCCCAGAAGAAGTCGCGCTTATCCACGATCTTGCCTGACCGCATATGGAAGAGGTTGACCGCGAGCATCTCTTTCTCGAAGTGGAAGCCGAAGACGTCAGCGTCCTCGTTTTCTGTGCTGGCAATGCGCTGCTTCTCCTGCAATTGCTGCACCGTGATGAGCTGGTCACGCATCCGTGCGGCAAGCTCATACTGCTCTGCGGCAGCGGCTTCGGCCATGCGCTCTCGCAGGCGTCCTTCCAACTCGCTTTCTTTTCCGTCGAGAAAAAGCTGTACGTCGCGTACTGCCTCGCGGTAGGCCTCCGGTGTCGTGAAGCCTTCCACGCATGGTCCCAGGCAGCGCTTGATGTAGTACTGCAGGCAGGCGCGTGGGTGATAGCGGGAGAGATCCACCTTACATGACGGAATAAGGAAGCTGCGATGGATCAAGTCCACCAGGCGATATGCCAGATTGCCCGGAAAGTACGGCCCGAAGTAAGCTGACCCGTCTTTCTTCAGTCGCCGCGTGACAAAGACCTTCGGATAGCGGTCGCCTAGCGTCAGCTTGATATACGGGTAGGTCTTATCATCCCGCAGCAGGATGTTGAACCGCGGCTTCCGTTGTTTGATCAGGTTGTTTTCCAGGGCCAGAGCTTCGTGCTCGTTCGCCACCTGGATGTAGTCGATATCGACCGCCTCGCGCATCAGGGAGCCGGTCTTGGCATTCGCCTGGCTGGCGGCGAGGAAGTAGCTGCGGACACGCGCCCGCAGGTTCTTCGCCTTGCCGACGTAAATCACCTCGCCCTCAGCGTTTTTGTAGAGGTAACAGCCGGGTTTTGTCGGCAATGTCCGGATTTTCGCGAGCAGATCCATCAGGGGAGGCGCCTTTCAGAGCGCAAATTATTAGATTACTCCGCTCTACAGCCGGACATCGTCGGAAGAGATGGTAGGAAAATTTTTCCCTGTTTAGGCCTTGGAGATGTCGCAAGTCATTGAAAGCATTTGGAGTTTACATTTGGTGCGTAGCTTGCATCTGATAAGGCGTAACAGAAGGCCCTGTTTCCCGGGCCAAACAACAGGAGAGGCATTATGACGAACGATTTCCGCCTTGCACGCAAGAATCTTGGAGCCACGATTGCTACCACGGTGGCTGCGGCTGGCATTCTTTTCCTGACGGTGGGTTGCTCCACGAAGAACTATGTCCGGTCGCAGACTGCTCCGCTCATTCAGAATACGAACGATCTGGATGCGAAGACGGCACAGGATCACCGCACGATCCTTGATACGGATCAGCGCGCCCAGGCCGGTATTGCCCGTGTCCAGGGTGCTGCCGATACTGCTGATCAGCATGCCATGGCTGCCGGCACGGCTGCGGATGCGGCCGGTAAGAGCGCTCAAGAAGCCTACCATCGTGTCGACTCGCTCACAGGTGTTGTCGCCAATCTGGATCATTACACGCCGCTCGCAGACGTAACCGTGACCTTCGGCTTCGACAAAGCCACGCTGACTGCCAGTGACAAGAAGGACCTTGACGCGTTTGCCGCCAAGCTAGACGGCGCCCGCCACTACATCCTTGAGGTCACCGGAGGCACTGATTCCACCGGCGATCCGCAGTACAACTACGACCTCAGCCAGAGGCGCGCGGATGCGGTCGTAAATTATCTGCAGACCAAGTACAACGTTGCTCCACATAAGTTCTATCTCATTGGTATCGGTAAGGATCAGGAAGTCGCGTCCAACAAGACGGCGGCCGGTCGCAAGCAGAACCGTCGCGTCGCTGTTCGCCTGATGTCGAACATGAAGGATGAGGCTGACGCATCCGCTCCGAGCGGTACGAAGTAGAGGTTTCCTTCCTCAGTAGTCACTGCAAGTGAAGTACCCACCCCTAGTAGTGAGACCGGTGTGCTGCCAGTCTCACTACTCACCCCAAAAAGCGGCGGAGCCCAGCACTCTATGTGGCTCCGCCAGCTTCTTTAAAACGCCTTTTCTCTTGAAATATTTGGTGTCTGCTTGCCCTCACTCCGCGAGGGCGGGCACCCCGTTTATGGACGCGTCAGTCCATCGCGACGCGAAACCGCGTCGCCTTCGGTTTCAACGGCCCCTGCACCGTCGACTGGTTTCCATCCCGAAGCTGCGTGTAATGCGGTGACATAATCTCCACGCCGGCCTCATTGAACGCATCCTGAATATTCCGGTGTAGCTCGCTGTAGATGCGCGGCATGGCCTCGGCATGCGCCGTAAAGGCGTTCACCTGGTAGTGAATATAGAAATCGTCCAGGGCGGTCTGCAGCACGAAGGGTTGCGGATTCGGCGCCACCATCTCCGTCTTCAGCGCTGCATCGATCAGAAGCTGGTGTACCGTTTGCCAGGGCGTGTCGTAGCCGATCGTGACCGTCGTATAGAGGATCAGATTTCCGGAACGCGCCTGTGCCGAGTAGTTGGTGATGTTGCCGTCCAGCGCCTTAGTGGAGGGAATCAGCACCTCTTCATTTTTCGGCGTCAGCAGCTTGGTGTAGAGGAACGTCCGCTCCATCACGTCACCGGTCGTTCCCTGGATTTGTACCCGGTCCCCAACGCGAAATGGACGCATGTAGGTCAGCACGATGCCGGCGATGACATTGCCTACGGTTGAGCTTGAGCCAAATGAGACCATCAGGCCGATGACGACCGATAGGCCCTTCGCAGCCTCCGATCCTGTGCCTGGAATCCGCGGCGCGATCAGAAACAGCGCAATCACGATAATCACGGCACGGACGATCTGGCCGGTAGGCAGCGCCACATCACGGTGCACCCACGGCGAGAGATTGATGGCGCCCTCATCTGCCTTGGTGAACAGAAAGCTCACCGCCTTCAGAATGAAGCGGGTGAGTAAAGCGATCACCAGGATGGTGATGAGGTTCGGAAGCGATGCAAGGAAGCCATAGTAGAGGTCGTGCAGAGGGGTGAGAACCCAGCCGAGCACAAGGTTGACGTAGCGCTCGGTGGCGGGGAACTGGCTGAAGGTCAGCAGCAGGGCGACGATCACGTCCAGCAGGACGAGTCCGTAGAAAACGGCGACGCTTAGCAGAGTCGCTGCAGACACGATCTGCGAACCGGTCAGAAGCTGCAGACCGCGAATATGCAGGGGTGGAACGGTGCGCCGTTTGCTCTGCAGCAGATCGTCCAGGCGGGCGCGTCCGCGGCGCAGCAGACGCCAGAGGAGGAATGCCGTCACCAGGATCAGCAGCGTGATCGCGGCACGCTTTAGATAATCGGGATTCTTCCAGAAAGGGATCTCAGCGAGCAGTGCGGGAAGAACGTACATGGTGTGCGAATCAGGACTTCAGCTTCCTATAAACGAACAGCATGATGGCCGACGCGATGATGACCCACGCTAACTGGTACCAGTAAAAGAACGGAAAGCCCATCAGGTCTGGCGTCATCCGGTTGTACAGGCTCGGAAAGCAGAGCGCCAGATAGGGCAAAACCAGTAGCAAAGCCCAGGGCGAAATGCGTGTCTTTGTTGGTGTGGGCGTCGGTGTGGGCACGATGGGGTTGATGGTAGCACGACCTTAGGGTCGTACCATGCCCATCTGGTTCGTTATGCTTAACCCATGGATTCGAAGAAGACCCCGGACCTGGCGGCCGAACGGTTCGCTGAGGCGGTGGGCATTATGGCGAGGCTGCGAGCCCCGGACGGCTGTCCCTGGGACCGGGAGCAGACCTTCGACACGATCAAGCGGCACACGCTGGAGGAGACCTACGAGGTCTTCGACGCCATCGAACGACGCGCCTGGCCGGAGCTCAAAGACGAGCTCGGCGATCTTTTGCTCCAGGTGCTTTTCTACGCTCAGATGGCGGAAGAGGCTGGTCACTTCTCCATCGCCGAGGTAGTGGATGGCCTGAACTCCAAGCTCATCCGGCGGCACCCTCACATCTTCGGAGAGGTCACCGCCGACGACGCCGATACTGTCCTCCGCAACTGGGAGGCCATCAAGAAGGAAGAAAAAGCCGGAAAGGCTCGCGAGGGCGGTTTGCTGGGCGAGGTGCCTCGCAGTATGCCGGCTGTCGTCGAAGCGGCTAAGCTGGGCTCGAAAGCTGCCAAGGTCGGCTTCGACTGGCCGGACGTACAGGGGCTTCTCGGCAAGATCGAAGAGGAGTCGCGAGAGCTCGCAGCGGAGGTAGCCGCGGGAGATCGTGCGAAGGTAGAAGAAGAGTTTGGCGACCTGATGTTTACCGCAGTCAACCTTGCGCGGCATTTGAAGGTAGATGCCGAGCAGGCGCTGCGTCTGGCAAATGCAAAGTTCCGTGCGCGGTTTGCGGCCATGGAACAGTCAGCGGGAGGCTCCCTGGAGGGTCTCTCGCCAACCCAGCTCGAAGAGCTGTGGGCGGAGGCAAAGAAGGCTTGAGTACGGAGATCGTGATCCGTGAGCTGTCGGAGCTCAGTGAGTTCGACCTGTGTGTCGATCTGCAATTGGCGGTATGGAACTACTCGGAGCAGGACCTGGTTCCGCGCCGCGTCTTCCTCGTCGCGTACCGCATCGGAGGGCAGGTGCTCGGGGCCTATGATGGCGACCGCATGATCGGCTTCGCCATGGGCCTGCCAGGCTTCCGCAATGGGCACAGCTATCTTCATTCGCATATGCTGGCTGTTCTGCCCAAGTACCGTAACGGCGGCATTGGCCGCCGTCTCAAACTCGCACAGCGCGACGGCGCACTCGCCAAAGGCTTCGATCTGATGGAGTGGACCTACGATCCGCTGGAGATCAAAAATGCCTACCTCAACATCACGAAGCTGGGCGCCATCTCCAGACGCTACAAGGCTGACTTCTACGGTTCTTCCACCTCGCCGTTGCAGGGAGGTCTCCCCACTGACCGTCTGTACGCCGAATGGTGGCTCAAGAGCGATCGCGTCAAGACTGTTCTCGCTGGCGGGAAGCCTCGAATGGAGATCGAACGCACCGTGGAGGTGCCTGCTGCTATCTATGAGTGGAAGGCAAACGAAGCGGACCGCGACAAGGCAGCCGCCGTGCAGACCGCGAATCGCGAGGCCCTGGAGGCGGCGTTTGCGCAGGGGTTCTCGGTGATCGGCTATGACCGCGATGCGGAGGGGACTGGCAGATTCCTGCTGGGCCGCTGGGACGAAGATCAGGTGATTTAGAAGGAAACGAGAGACGAATGAAGATTGATGCCATAGTGTTGCGCGAGATCCAGATGCCTCTGGCTCACCCGTTTGAAACCAGCTTCGGACTGACCACGATGCGTCGCATCATGCTCGTAGAACTGCAGGCCGAGGGAACGACGGCCTGGGGCGAGTGTGTCGCTGGAGAGCATCCTTACTTCTCCGACGAGATGATCGATACAGCCTGGATCATCGCCAAGACGGAGCTGGCGCCGCGCCTGGTAGGTGTTGAGATCGAAAACGGTGGCAAAGTGCCCGATCTGTTGAAGCAGGTTCGCGGACACCGCATGGCGAAGGCATCTCTGGAAAACGCCGTGTGGGAGCTGGAATCGATTCTGAAGAAGGTTTCTCTGGCCCAGTTGCTTGGCGGTGTGCGCGAGAAGATTCCCTGCGGTGTCTCCATCGGCATTCAGCCCACGCCGGAGAAGCTGATGGAAAAGATCGAGACGGAGCTCGCCGCAGGCTATCAGCGCATCAAGCTGAAGTGTAAGCCGGGCTGGGACATCGAGATCTTCGAAATGGTCCGCAAGCGCTGGCCGGAGATCCTGCTGAGCTGCGATGCGAACTCGGCTTACCGGGTGAAAGATTCCGATCACGTCGCCACATGGGACCGTTTCAATCTGCTCATGATCGAGCAGCCGCTCTGGTACGACGACTTCTACTTCCACTCAAAGCTGCAGTCACGCCTGAAGACACGCATCTGCCTGGATGAGTCTATTCGCAACCGGCGCGATGCCCTGGCAGCCATCGATATGGGAAGCTGCGGCATTATCAACATCAAGGTCGGGCGCGTGGGCGGTTTCAGCGAAGCGATTGCAGTCCACAATGTCGCCGCAGAGCGAGGGATTCCGGTGTGGTGCGGCGGCATGCTTGAGACCGGCATTGGCCGCGCGCAGAACATCGCCCTGTCGTCGCTGGAGAACTTCCGGCTTCCGGGTGACGTAAGCGCCTCAAAGCGTTATTGGGCAGAGGACATCATAGAGCCGGCAGTCGAAGTAAGCAGCACCGGTGAGATCGTAGTGCCCACAACGCCGGGCCGCGGCTTTGAGGTGAAGACCGACCTCATCCGAAAGCTTACCGTCCGCGAAGAACGAATCACGAAGTAGCTAGGGTGTATCAGACCCTTCGTCATAAATGTTTGTCATCCTGAGCGTAACGGGGTCCCCAGCCAGCTTTGCTGGTTGGGGCGGTGAAGTGAAGGACCTGTTTTTTTAAAGGTTCGGATGGCAAAGGCTTTAGCTGCTGGACATATCCTAGGCGCCTCCTGCTCCGACGGAGCGAGAGGCGGTTCTACGGCCGCATGGGAGCGTTAAGAAGCAGCTTGATGGCGTCCTGCCACGAAAGTGCGTTGGGCATCGGCGTCACATTTGTTGCCTCAAACAGCGACTTCACCCTGACGGTATGTACCAACACTTCACGCACCGTGATGTCCATGGTGAGCCGGCTGTAGGTCCAGAGCCCGTTGCCAAAATCGCGCTGATCGAGCTCGAGGTTGCCGCCCGCATAGATCTTTGCGATCAGGCCCCATCCGAGGTTGGCATCGCGAAAGATATGGCCCTCCATGCGCATCATGTGATGGCTCTGCGCATCGATCCAGATGCGGCCCTCAAGGGAGCCAAGGGCGGCCTGGGCCATGCCGGACGGATGAAAAGCCGGGTTCGGGTGGAAGTCTAAAACGACTTGCTGCGGCGACCGGCCTGCCAGTTGCGGCTGACCTGGGACGTAGGTCCAGAGCATTGCATCCGGCATGAGCTTGATCAGTTCCGCGGTCAACGAAATATTCGATCGGTCCCGTTTGTGGTGTTTCAAAAAGCCGCTGGGGTCTTCCAGGGTGGCATTGAGACGTGCACACTCAGCGTCGTTTTCTTCCTTGGTGAGGGGACGGCCTTCCTTGCTGACCAGACGTGCGACCGCGCCTTCTTTGGCTTCAATGGTGTCGCGCACCACGTCGCCGCGTTCATCAACGCGGCGTGAAAGATATCGCAGGTATAGGTTGTCGCGGGTGACGACCGGAAGTTCGGTCTTGACGGTTGTGACGACCCAGTCCCGTGGCGACTGCGAGAGGTCTGCTGTCTGCGCGGAGGCCGGCAGTGCGAGGGCTGTCAAAAATGTAAAGAGTAGGGCGCGCACCTTTTGAAGTAGACGCCTAGCTTATCAGGAAAGTTTTGCGGTTTGCCGGATAACCTTTGGTCGGATAGACTTCGGGCAAGTCCCACATGTTTCAAAAGGAGAGAATTCCGGATATGAGCCTTTTGGGTGCCGGTACGCTGATTGGCCGTTCTCTGGTCATTCGCGGCGAAGTCAGCGGAAGTGAAGATCTGTACGTGGATGGATCCATCGAAGGAACGGTTACCCTGGCCGCAGGCCGGTTGACGGTTGGGCCAAACGCAAAGCTCAAGGCGGATGTGCAGGCGCCCGAAGTCGCTGTGATGGGTGAACTTAACGGCAATCTGCGCTCTGAGGGAAAAGTAGAGCTGCGGGACAAATCGACCATGAGGGGCGATATTCTTGCCATCCGTCTGGCAGTGGAAGAGGGCGCTGTCTTACGTGGCCGTGTAGACCTGCGTGGACCTGAGGAGAAGGCGGAAGATGCCGCTCCTTTTGTGGAAGAGTCCTCGCTGTTTCAGCATAAGTAACCAGGAGTCGGGATCAACACTGTGTTGCGAGGTTTCTTTGGCGGAAGCGAGCAGGCGAGTGGGCCGCGCGGAGTGGTTGCACGTCATTCCAGCGGTTGGACTCATGTTCTGAAACAGTTAAAAGCGAGCGAGGGATTGCGCGTCCTCGATGTCGGAGCGACCTCATCGGGAAACATCAATTTCCTTACCGGTCTTGGACATGGCGTTTATATGGCCGACCTG
>JAEKKE010000707.1 GCA_019510535.1 Acidobacteriota bacterium | reverse complement strand
ATCCGTTCCAGCTCGAATATCGCACCGCCACCACGCCGCCCAGCATCCATCCCACCCATGCCGAACTGATCGAGATCATCGAAGGCAGCTGCACCCTGATCACCGGCGGCAAGCTGGTCGGCGCCAAACCGGCCGCGCCGGGCGCCATGACGGCCGGCGGTACGGCGATCGAAGGCGGCTCGCCCCGCAAGGTCGCCAAGGGCGATTACATCCTGGTCCCGGCGAATACCCCGCACCAATATACCGAGGTGAATGGTTTGATCATGATGACGCTGCATATGCCTGTTGCCGGGAAGTAGTTTTCTTAATTGTCATGGCCCACCGGAGTGTGGGCCATGACAAGTAGTGATATCGACCAGAACCAACTTTAATCCGGCAACCCGAACACATACAGCACGTGCCCCGTGGACGGGCGGTGCACTTCGTTCAGCAGCATGGTCGGCTTTTGCTGCGGACTGCCGCCGCCCAGACCGGATGCCACCGCGATGTATTGCTTGCCGTCCAGGCTGAAGCTGACAGGATAGCCTTGCACCGTGTTGCCCAGCCGGGTCTGCCACACGATCTTGCCGGTCTTGGCGTCGACTGCCTTCAGGCTGCGGTCGAAATCACCCACAAAGGCCACGCCCCCCGCGGTGGACAGAACCGCGGTCAGGAACGGCGAACGCTGCTGCCATGACCACACTTCCTTCATGTCGGAGGTGCGATAGGCCACCAGCTTGCCCATGTTCTGATGCGTGCCGGGCATGAAGAAGAATTTCTGCGACGCCGCGGTGCCTCCGCCGCCCAGCTTCTGCTCGACATCGTGCCCCTGGATCATCACACAGCTCTGGCTGAGCGGGATGATCAGGAGATCGTCAGGCTGGTAATAGGACGTCGCCTGCCAGTCATGGCCGCCTTCCGGTCCGGGGCAGGACGAGAACCACTCATTGGTCTTCTGATTGAGGATATCCTTGCGATAACTCACCGCGCCGGTCTTGGGATCGATCTTGGAGAAGACGTTCTGAAAGATGGTTTCCTTGGCGGCGATGAACTTGCCGGT
>JAEKKE010000706.1 GCA_019510535.1 Acidobacteriota bacterium | reverse complement strand
GTGGTCCGCCGCGCCTTCTCCGATCCGCGCGTGCCCCATGAATCGACAGGCGTCTCCGGCCGCGGCACCGAGGAGGTCAAGACCAACGACGTCACCGATCGCGTCGGCATCGGCCAGGTCGGCTTCACCATCGAGCTGGGCCGTCCCGGCATCGGCGCCCGCTTCCGCGACTTCCAGGAAATGTCCCGCGCTTTGGCCAAGGCCGGCGTGTCGTTCGAAAAGAACAACCCCATCACCACCTTGATGAGCAACGTCGAGACCGGCGATATCCGCCCCGACATCCTGAATGAAAAAGTGATGAGCGCCATCATCGAGATCAAGGTGCCGGTGGAACGCACCGAAGAGATCATTCACATCATCTGGGAGGTCGAAAAGCGGCTCAATACACAGGTGGTGATCGGCGTCGGCGTCCGCTGTGACGAGGAAGGCGAGGAAAAGATCGTCCTGCCGATCCTGGAAAAGCTTGGTTACAACCCGCAGCGCGCCAAGACCAATATCGGCCTGGGCCGCAAGGTGATCCGCGATCTGACCAATGCCACGCCCATAGCGGAGCCCAAGGAAATGGTGAACGCATGACCAATACACTCCATCGCTACGGCAAGGCCGAGAGCTTTTTCGACGACTACATCGTCTTTTCGCTGCCCGCCAAGAGCAAGGCCGCCGGCCAGACCGGCGACGCGCTGGCGGCGCAAAAGCGCTTCATGCAGATCGCGGCGGAATACAAGCCCGTCAGCCTGGGCGATGCGCTGCATGGCGGTACGCTACGCCCTACCAGGAGCAAGAGCATCTTTGGACACTGGGGCAAGCGCAACCGGCCGAATTTCAAGAAGGTGCTGGAAGGCATGAGCAAGGCCGGCACCATGGCGGCGGTGTTCGACAAGCGCGAAAATGCCGAAGCCTTTGTCAAGCGCATCAAGGAAGAGGATTTGGGCCTGTCGGTCAACATTTCGTCTTCCATCGAGAACACCAAGAATGCCTGCGCCTTTGCCGGCATTCCCCGCCATTCCATCGCCTATTCGCTGGGCTTTGAAAATGTCGGC
>JAEKKE010000705.1 GCA_019510535.1 Acidobacteriota bacterium | reverse complement strand
GGGATCCTGGTAATCGCGGGTACCGGATCCAATGTTGGCGGACGCTTCGGAGATACGCTGTTCGGCGCCGGCGGCTGGGGACCAATGCTTGGAGATGAAGGTTCTGGCTATTGGATCGGACACGAGGCACTGCGAGCCGCGACCAAGGCTCGTGACCGAGGAGAAAATCCGCTGGTGCTTCGAGAGGCGATGCGGGTCTGGAATGCAGAGAGCATCGGCGATCTGATCGCGGTGGCGCATCGCCCAGGGACTTCTTTTTCCGGATTATCGGAGGTTGTCGTTGCCTGCGCGGATCGCGGAGATGCCGTTGCCATCGATGTCTTGCGGCGAGCCGGTGAAGAGCTGGCCGCGCAGGTCGGGGTGGTCTGCGGAAAGATGCGATCCGCCGGTTTTGCTGCTCCAGTATGCGGCGTCGCATATACGGGTAGCGTCCTCGGAAAGATTTATCGTGTCAGGGAAAGCTTCAACGCTGCCGTTCTACGGCAGATCCGCGGCGCACGGTTTGTCGAGCAAGAAGTAGACGCTGTTGTCGGAGCCTTGTGGAGAGCGGCTCATTCTCGCAAATGAGCCACAGAACCGGGTGCCCCATTTCCCTCGGGGACATGGGCATTCGAGCAAAGCTCGAACCGGGTGGGAGCCGTGGGCTTTTAGCCCACGGTTGACCGGAACCCAAAATGTTGGGCTTTAGCCCTGGGCCTTTCTGTGTATCGAAACAAAGACCCAGGGCTAAAGCCCAACGTTTTATGCTTGCTAATCAGCGGGCTGAAGCCCGCTGCTCCCACCCAACCAAGTCGAGGCAGAGGGTACAGCCTCTGTGTTTCCAGGCGACTCGTACGATCACCCACTCTGAGGAGCCTTCAAGTCTCTACGCGAGGAACGTACCGTCCAGACACGTACCCAGTAGCTTGCCGTCCTCGGTAAACAGGTTGAGGTTTGCAGGCTTTCCTTCAGCGATCACCGGAGCTTCCAAGCCCAGCATCGTTGCCGGATTGGTGCTTGCCAGTCCTACTGCCGTGGCCAGAGAGGTCCCTGTAAAGGCAC
>JAEKKE010000703.1 GCA_019510535.1 Acidobacteriota bacterium | reverse complement strand
CGGTTCATCCCACGCTGCTGGTTCATCTGCCGCGTTATGGGAATCAGACCGGGCTTATTCCTGATACTCCATCAGGTCATCTGCTTTATAAGTGGCTTGCGGCTTTCAACCAGGCGAGTGCGCCTGCGTTGGCTGAGGCCGTTCCTACGCTGGCGAGTGACGACGTCGTTGCCGCGCAGATGGATCTGCGGGAGGAGACGGGCGGGTTTGCTCTGCTGTCGGCGAAGGAAGTGCAGCCGGGGGTGCTGGTCTTTCGGCTGCAGAGCCAGAGGCCGCCGGCGTTTGAGGTGTTGGGGACGTTGCAGGTGCGGGCCGGGTCGAATCCGGCGAGTGTTGCTAGTTTTAGTTTGCGTGGGGTGGAGGCGACCCATCCGGGCGTGGGGGTGAAGTGACAGAAGAAGTATCGAGCTTCGCTCGATACTTCACCCCCAGCAACGAGTTCGCCGGGGATCCCGATACTCCCACATCTGCTACGCAGATTCGACGTATGGATTTCCGGATCGATCGATACACCGTCAGGACACATGGTGCTTCTGGATGAAAAAGCGGTTCGCGCGGAGCGCGAATGTCCCACATAAGCTTCGCGTATGTGGGGCACCCGGCGTGCAAGCGGTAAAAGCGGGTCCTTCGCTCATCACCCCAGCGAACGCTCAAGAGGACAAGGCTTAGACGATACTCCCACCCATCGGTTCGCGATGGATGGGTTTCCGGATTCGAGTCCGCGCTCTACGTAGCCTTGCGCTGGAACGAGGTCTTCTTGGCGACGTTGCCCTTTGCTTTGAAACCGCCGGTAGCGCCGTTGCTGCCGGGCTTGGCGCCTGCAGCCTTGCCTTTCATCTTCTCAAGCATCGCCTGCAGCTTCTGCTCTTTGGGGCTAAGACCCGTCTTCCGAACGGGTGCTTTGGGAACAAGATCATTACTCATAGGGAAGATCGTACACCGGTGTGGCAGTGATCACAGCAGCGACTTCGCCTCCCGCACTCGTGCAATCGCCTCGTCGCCGGTAGCGCCGACAGCGGAGAGGTGGCCCATCTTGCGGCCGCGGC
>JAEKKE010000091.1 GCA_019510535.1 Acidobacteriota bacterium | reverse complement strand
GCTTCGAGAACGAGAAGGACCACCCCGAGGTTGCGCCTTCGCAGTTCGAGATCAACTACACCTACGGCGAAGTCGTTGCAGCCGCCGACCAGATCCAGCTCTACAAGCTGATCTGCCGCCAGGTCGCTACCCAGATGGGGATGACGGCCTGCTTCCTGCCCAAGCCGGTGACCGGCGTCAACGGCAGCGGCATGCACACCAACATCTCCATTACCAAGGGCGGCAAGAACCTGTTCTGGGATCCGAAGGGACAGGAGAAGGTCTCGGCCTTTGCGTGGAAGTTCGTTGACCGCATCCTTACCCACGGCAACGACATCTGCCTGCTGCTGAACGCCAGCGTGAACTCCTACCGTCGTCTTGATCCGCACTTCGAAGCTCCGAACCAGATCAAGGCTTCAGCGACCGACCGCGGATCGATGGTCCGTATCCCGATCGGCAACGAGAAGTCGGCCCGCGTCGAGGTTCGTTCGGTTGGACCGGACGCCAACCCCTACGCCGTGCTGCTCTCCTGCTTCAAGACCGGCCTCGAGGGCGACATCTCCAAGATCAAGAACCTCCGCCAGGCCGAGCGTTACTTGCCGGACAACATCTATACGGCGCTCGACAACTTCCGCAATGCGGAGTGGACCAGCACCCTGCTGGGCGAGGACGTGAAGGCCCGTTATGCGGACCTGAAGCAGGCCTCAGCCGATCGTTGCCCGCGTCTGCTGGGCACCATCGTGAAGAGCAGCGAAGTGCAGTTCCACCACGACGTGTACAACCAGCTTCTGTGGGGCCAGTTCTAAAGAGCCAGCCCAACGCGAAAACACGAATGCCCCGGCCTTGTCCGGGGCATTCTTTTTGTCATTTCGTAGCGACCGAAGGGAGCGGAGAAATCTGCTTTTCGCCCCATGGTTTCTGTAGGCTCTCTGGCTCTGTTAGGCTGCGCGATAATCGAATCCTTTGTGCGAATTTTGCATGGTGCTCTCGCCGGGTGATACCTTGGAAGTGCAAAAAATTTACGGAGAATCCTGATCATGCAAGAGAGCTACAACGGTATTGCGGTCCCCAAGGACGGCGAGGCGATTCAGTACGTCGATGGCAAATACATCGTGCCCGACAAGCCCATCATTCCGTTTATCGAGGGTGACGGTACCGGCCGCGATATCTGGAAGGCCTCACAGCGTGTATTCGATGCAGCCGTAGAGAAGGCTTACGGCGGCAAGCGTCAGGTGAAGTGGTATGAGGTTCTGGCCGGTGAGAAGAGCTATCGCCAGACCAGCAACTGGCTGCCCGATGACACCGTGAAGGCAACCGTTGACTACCGCGTCTCGATCAAGGGACCGCTGACCACTCCAGTAGGCGGCGGCATCCGCTCGCTGAACGTGGCACTGCGTCAGTTGATGGATCTGTATAGCTGCGTCCGGCCGGTGAAGTACTACGCTGGTGTGCCCAGCCCGGTGAAGCACCCTGAGAAGTGCAACATCGTGATCTTCCGTGAGAACACCGAGGACATCTACGCCGGCATCGAGTTCCGCGAGGGAACGCCCGAGGCCAAGAAGTTCGTCAGCTTCGTGAACGACGAGATGCTGAAGGGCAGTAAGAAGAAGGTTCGCCTGGATTCCGGCGTCGGCGTTAAGCCGATCTCCATCACCGGTTCCAAGCGTCTGGTTCGCGCGGCCATCAACTACGCCATCAAGAACGGCCTGAAGACGGTCACACTCGTACACAAAGGCAACATCCAGAAGTTCACCGAAGGCGCCTTCCGTGAGTGGGGCTACGAGGTCGCCACACAGGAGTTCCGTGACCAGACTGTCACAGAGCGTGAGAGTTGGATCCTGGGCAACCTGGACGCTAACCCCAATCTCACACCTGAGGAGAACGCTGCTTTGGTCGAGCCGGGCATCGAGTTTGCTCCGAAGGAGTTTGGTGACAGCGTTGTAGCAGAGGTCAAGCAGGTGCTGGCCGAGATCGGTGCATCGCACGGCGGCGGCAAGTGGAAGTCGAAGATCATGGTGAACGATCGTATCGCCGACTCGATCTTCCAGCAGATCATCATCCGTCCCAGCGACTATCAAGTTCTCGCGACGACGAACCTGAACGGCGACTATATCTCCGACGCTGCCGCGGCGCAGGTCGGCGGTCTGGGCATCGCTCCGGGCGCCAACATCGGTGATGGCTACGCCGTCTTCGAGGCGACCCACGGTACGGCTCCGAAGTACGCGGACAAGGATGTCATCAATCCCGGCAGCGTGATGCTCTCTGGCGTGATGATGTTCGACTTCCTGGGTTGGACGGAAGCTGCTCGTCTGATTGAGAACTCCATGGAAGAGACCATCAAGCAGAAGTTCGTGACCTACGACTTCGAGCGTCAGATGGAGGGTGCGACCAAGGTGAAGACCAGTGAGTTCGCCACCCGCATGATCGAGAACATGGACAAGGTCGCCAGCAAGTAAGCTTGAACGTTCTCCGTTAGCTCTGGAGCGTTTCCTCGTGGGAGTACAGCAGGGCTTCTGCATCCTTGGGGCGTTTTCCGCAATGAAAACGCCGTTGTGCGGTCTCCCGGGATATCCAGTAACGAGGAAACGCTCTTAACTGGCGCGCCTTGCAGTAAGCAGGGCGCGCCCTTGTCTTAAGGGATAGAAATGTCGATTGAAATTGCTCCGCGGGAGCGGGTAGACGTCGTGTTGATTGGCGCCGGTGTGATGTCGGCGACGCTAGGAACGCTGCTGCGCCAGGTTGATCCATCGCTGTCGATCGTGTGTTTCGAGAGCCTGGATCGCGTGGCTGCCGAGAGCAGCGATGCCTGGAACAACGCCGGCACGGGCCACTCCGCGTTCTGCGAACTGAATTACACGCCGCAGAAGTCCGATGGCTCAGTAAGTATCTCCAAGGCTATCCAGATCAACCAGCAGTTTCAGGAATCGCTGCAGTTTTGGACGTATCTGGTTGAGCAGGGAAAGATTACCTGTCCGCATGAGTTCATCACGAAGGTGCCTCACCTTAGCTTCGTTACGACGGACAAGAGCGTCAGCTTCCTGCGCAAGCGCTATGAGGCGCTGAGCAAGAGTCTGCTCTTCCGTGAGATGGAGTACACCGAGGACAAGGCAAAGATCGCCGAGTGGATTCCGCTGATGATGGAGGGCCGCGACATGAGCCGCTCCATGGCTGCCACACGTGTGGATCATGGCACCGATGTCGACTTCGGCGCGCTCACACGCAAGCTCTTTGCCTATCTGCTCAAGGGCAAACAGTCGCGTCTCTTCCTCCGTCATCGTGTCACCAGCATCGGCAAGGGCAGGGACTGCCGTTGGCATGTGCACGTGAAGAATCTGCAGACCGGTCGCGCAGCCACTGTCTGCGCACGCTTCGTATTCATCGGCGCCGGCGGCGGTGCTCTGCCGCTGCTGCAGGAGGCCGGAATTGACGAGGGCAGCGGTTATGGTGGCTTCCCGGTTAGCGGACAGTGGCTCCGCTGCGTGAATCCTGAGGTAATTGAGCAGCACTCGGCGAAGGTTTACGGTAAGGCATCGGTTGGAGCTCCGCCCATGTCCGTACCGCACCTTGACATGCGCATGACCGGTGGCAAGAAAGAGCTGCTCTTCGGGCCGTACGCTGGCTTTACAACGAAATTCCTAAAGCACGGATCGTATCTGGACATGATCAAGTCGGTGCGGCCCAGCAATCTCTATCCGATGATCAAGGCGGGGCTCGATAACGTCGACCTCACCAAGTACCTGGTGAAAGAGGTCATGCAGTCTCCGCAGGACCGCCTGAAGAGCCTCCGCAAGTTCGTTCCCAATGCCCGCCTGGAAGACTGGGAGCTGGCGATCGCGGGACAGCGCGTGCAGATCATCAAGTCGCATGCGGAGAAGGGCGGTGTGCTCGAGTTCGGCACCGAGGTCATTCGCGACAACGAGGGGTCCATTGCGGCACTGCTGGGAGCATCGCCCGGCGCCTCGACCGCTGTCAGCATCATGCTGGGTATGCTGCAGAAGGGGATTACGGTCATCAAGCCCGAGCTGGCAAAGACAAGGCTCGCGGAGCTGATTCCGTCCTTTGGCAAAAAGCTCGATCAGGAGCCGGCTCTGCTGGACCAGATCACAGCGCAGGCGCGCACCGCGCTCCGCATCGGATAACAAACCGCAGCCCCTCTTGGACTTCATGGCTTGAGAATGGTAGGGTGTTGGCCGAGAGGACCGGAGGGGTTTCTGCGTGCGGAAAAAAATCACGATTGTTGGAGCAGGGAACGTAGGCGCAACGGCTGCAAACTGGATCGTAGAAAAAGAACTCGGTGATGTGGTGCTGGTCGACGTGACCGAAGGCATTCCACAGGGCAAGGCTCTGGATCTTCTGGAGGCTATGCCGATCGAGAAACGCGACTGCTCCATCATCGGTACAAACGGCTATGAGGAGTCGGCAAACTCCGATGTCGTGGTGATCACCGCAGGTATTCCTCGCAAGCCGGGAATGAGCCGCGATGACCTCCTGCAGACCAACTTCAAGATTATGAGCGATGTGGTTGCGAAGGTTGTCGCCGCCTCGCCTAACTGCATCCTGGTCATCGTCTCCAACCCGCTCGACGCCATGGCGCAGACCGCCTTCAAGCAGAGCGGTTTTCCCCGCGAACGCGTGATCGGCATGGCGGGTGTTCTGGACTCGGCCCGCTTCCGGACCTTCATTGCGGAAGAGCTGCATGTCTCCGTTGAGAACGTTACAGCCTTCGTTCTTGGTGGCCATGGCGACACCATGGTGCCGCTGCCGCGTTATTCCACCGTCGCCGGCATCCCGATTACAGAACTCATCGCTCCGGACCGTCTGGAGGCCCTGGTGCAGCGGACGCGCGATGGTGGTGCGGAGATCGTCAAGCATCTCAAGACGGGCTCGGCGTACTACGCCCCTTCCGCCGCCGCGGTGGAGATGGTGGAAGCCATCCTGAAAGACAAGAAGAAGATTCTGCCCTGTGCGGTCTATCTGCAGGGGGAATATGGCATCAACGGTCTGTACGTTGGGGTGCCGGTCAAGCTCGGCGAGAAGGGCGTGGAACAGATCATCGAGATCAAGCTCACGCCCGAGGAGCAGACTGCGCTGAACCGCAGTGCGGATGCGGTGAAAGAGCTGTGTGACGTAATCGGCATGGCCTAGCAGACAAAGACAAAATAAGAGGCCCGCCAGCAACGGCGGGCCTTCGTGTGTCTGTACAGCGTTTAGGCGACGCGCTCGATGACCACGGACTCGATCGTGACATCCTTCTTCGGGCGATCCATAGCTGCCGTGGAGACCTTGCTGATCTTCTCCACGACGTCGTAGCCCTCGACAACCTCACCGAAGATGGTGTGGCGGCCGTTCAGCCAGGTGGTGGGAGCAACGGTGACGAAGAACTGGCTGCCGTTGGTGTTCGGGCCGGCATTGGCCATGGCCAGCTTGCCCTTCTCCTGGAAGCCGTGCGGGCTGCCCTTGGTCTCATCTGCGAAGCGGTAGCCGGGGCCGCCCATACCGGTGCCCTCAGGATCGCCGCCCTGAATCATGAAGTCAGGGATCACGCGATGGAAGACGGTGCCGTCATACAGCTTGGCACCCTTCTTCGAAGGGGAGTTCCAGTCTTTGGTGCCTTCGGCCAGGCCGATGAAGTTGGCGACGGTCTGCGGAGCGTCCTTCTCGAAAAGGCTGCAGACAAAGGTTCCCTCAGAGGTATTGAAAACGGCATACGTGCCGGGGGTGCGAGTCGACATGAGTAATTCTCTCCTTGCGGTTGTCAGGATACAGGAACCGAGGGCAGCTATTTCGTCTGCGGTGTGGATGGAACTGCGGCAGGCTGCGCCATGGGATCCGGCGGCAGCGGCTGTCCTTCGGGAACGATGGTGACCTTGTTGATGGTCACCGGAGTCAGAGGTTTGTCGTTGGGATTGGTAGGGACCCTGGCGATGGACTGCACCGTAACGACCGAGTGCTCATCGCACTGGCCGAAGATGGTGTGCTTCCCATTCAGCTCCATAACCGGGGCCTCGGTGATAAAGAACTGGCTCCCATTGGTGCTGGGGCCGGAGTTGGCCATGGCCAGACGTCCCGGCTGGTTGAAGGTGAGGGTCGGCGTGATCTCATCGGCGAAGAAGTAGCCCGGGTCGCCGGTGCCGTTGCCGGCACGGTCGCCGCCCTGGATCATGAACCGGGGAATCACGCGATGGAAGGTGGTGCCGTCGTAGAAACGCGTGTTGTGCATGCGCTTCTGACTGACCGGGTCGAGCCAGTCTTTGGTGCCTTCGGCCAGACCGATGAAATTCGCGACGGTGGCGGGCGCTTCCTTCTGGAAGAAACGGCAGGTCAGCCGCCCCATCGAGGTATCGATGACGGCCGTGGGGCCGTTCGGTATAGCGTCACGGACAATCTGAGCGGTAGTGCTCGGCGTGTCCGGCAGATCGTCGGCCGGCTTGGGCGGGGTCGGCGTCTGCTGCTGGGCAAACGCGGTGGCAGCGAGCGAAACACTAAGGACGAAAGCACGAACCATCACCTTACAAGGGTACTAGGTGAGGCGTACTTTCGTCCCCTGGGGCATGTTCGATGACAGGGCCAGGTGTCAGAGAGCTCCGACAGACTCGATGACGGCGGCCGCCGGCGTGGCGGATGGTGAAGTGGGAGGGTCAGGGGCTACCAGAAAGCGCCGCGACAGCGCCGAAGCGAAGACGCCAGTCTCGTCGTGATGCGAGGTCCGGCGATGGATGTGCAGATATTCATGCTGGAAGACACGCGAAATCGCTCTCGCCATCGCGTCGGCGCGCTGTTCCGGCTTCATCGGCGCAATGGCGTCGTTGATCGTCAGGGCGATCTCCTCACAGTCAATCAGGATGTAGTTGATCGGTTCGCCTTTCACAAAGGGAACCGAACCAAGCGCCCGGGGAGCATGCGGTGCAGGCATTTGGGGAAGCACATCACACGAGCCCGTGAAGCGCAGAAAGAGGATCTCAGGAAAGTCGACTGCCAGAGGTGGCGTCTGCGAGAGATAGAAGATGGGGGAAGGTTGGCCGGGATTTACTTCCTGCAGCCGAATTTGTATCTCGGTTGCAACTGCGTTTGCAAACTCTGGACGGAAATTTGCTATCCGGTCTGGTTTGAGGATGAGCGCGGGCTGCGAGTAGTGTTGCGCGTAAGCCGTGAGACAGGCGGACAGCAGAACAAGGAACCCAAAAATCAACGAACACCGAGGAAAAACTTTCATGACAACTTACCCGTGGCCATTTAGACCGCCGGTTACGATGCTCCTCGGTTAGTACTTTTGTAAAGAGTAAGGAGAGATTTTTTTTGATCATTTTTTAGTTCGGGAATATAGCCTGATTACTTGGCAACTATTCCCGAACTATCTCGCTCTTAGATGGATTTAATCAAAAACTTACTCAAGAGATAGAGCATTTTCCCTGTAGGTGCAGAGTAGGGTATCCGTATCGATGGGCGTTTTCCGCAATGAAAATGCCGCTGCACGCCTCTTCCGGGATACCCAGCAACAGGGAAAATGCGGTTAAAGCATTTCCCTGTAGGTGCAGAGTAGGGTATCCGCATCGATGGGCGTTTTCCGCAATGAAAACGCCGCTGCACGCCTCTTCCGCGGCATCCAGCAGGGAAAATGCAGTAACGTTACTGAAACGAGGGATCCGCTTTCGCCTGGACCTCGCGGAAGACGCGAATCAGGTTGGCTCCAAGCAGCTTCTTCATGTCATCCGCTGTATATCCACGAGCCATCAGCGCCGCCGTTATCTTTGGAAGGTCAGCGGCAGAGTCGATGCCTCCAGGAGGCTGTGCAATACCGTCGAAGTCGGTTCCGATGCCAACATGGTCGATGCCCGCCACCTTGATGACATGATCAAAGTGATCGATCAGCGAATCGAACGGCGCGCGCCCGATCTTTGCCGCATATTTGCGATCGATCGCATCGGATGCCGTATAGGGAACCGGCAGTCCCTTGGAGCGATATTCGGCCTCGAGTGCGTCCTGTTCCTTCTGCCGCTCTGCCTTGCAGTCGTTCCAGGCCTGCCGCCACTTCTCATCGATGAAAGCGGGGTAGAAGTTCACCATCACCACGCCGTTTGTCTTTGCGACGGCGCGAAGCTGGTCATCGGTGAGGTTCCGACCCGCCTGGGTAAGCGCTCGGGCTGATGAATGGGATGCCAGCAGCGGAGCTTTGGTGACTTCGACCACGTCCCAGAAGGTCTTGTCGGCAACGTGTGAGATGTCGACCATCATGCCCAAACGGTTCATCTCTGCTACCACCTGTTTGCCGAAATCGGTCAGCCCGTTGTGATGCTTTACAGTGGGGTCATCGATATCACCCGAAGAGTCTGCCCACTCATTGGTATTGGACCAGGTGAGGGTCATGTAGCGCACCCCGAGGCGATAGTAGTCACGCAGCAGGCCGAGATTGTTTTCAATGGAGTGGCCGCCTTCAATCCCCATGCAGGCGACGAACTTGCCGGCCTTATGCGCGGCGAGAATCTCATCCGGTGTACGGCACAGGGCCATCTTATCCGGGTGTTTTCGCACCTGTTCCAGAACCCCGTCGATCAAGGAAAGGGTGCGTACCGCCGAGCGGTTAGCCGGATATTGCGACGGATCGACCCAGATGGAGAAAAACTCGGCGTCGAGGTTACCTTTTTTAGCGGATTCGTAGTTCACCATACCGCCGTTCAGCGGCTCAAAGAAATCCCAGTGTTCGTCGACAAAACGCTGTGGTGTGTCGGCGTGGGTGTCAATGACGAGAGCTTCGGCGTGAACTTTGGCGGGATCTGGTTGGATAGCCTTCTTTCGAGTTGCGGTCTGCTGGCTATGGACGGTAGATACCAGGAACAGGCTTCCAGCAGCGATGGCGATGGGAAGAGAGAGTCTCATGGGCAGTGGATCGGTGCTGCTCTATGGTAGCGGTTCTCGCTAAGAGTTCGGAATTCAAAGTGATGCCGGATTGTGCTGCCAGGTTCGGGAGGAAAGGCATCGTTTTCCGGGAATGGACGGGCTAGAGACCTCTACCCCTCGGTCTGCGTCAAACACATTAGAAGAGGTGATTCACCATGGATATGGGCGCAAAATCGACCAATGATCCGGCAAGCCCGTCTCCCGAGGCGCTGGCGCATCACGGAGGAAGGGAACACGTGGATACCGAGCATGTGGATACACAGCATGTGGATAGAGAGCATGTGGATAGGGAACACGTGGATATAGAGCATTTACATGAGCCCGAGCAACGCATGAAGAAGAACCAGGGGAGGACCCCCGGTACCAGGCTCTTCAGCAAGTAATCTGCACGACGTGGCGCTGCGAGCGCGGACCCCGACTAGAAGAGGAAAGCCCTGCGACCAGAGCATTTTTCCTGTAGGTGATGTGGAGCTTTCGCACTCAGGGGGCGTTTTCCGGGATACCCAACAACCAGGGAAAATGGTCCAATTGGCTTTCTTTGTTGCGGGCAACGCCCGATAAGGCGCCGACGTCAGAGTATGCCCAGAGAGGTGAATTCACTATGGGAACCGGCGTAAATTCGACCAAAGATCCAGCCCGCCCGTCGCATGAAGCACTCGTGCATCGCGAAGGAGACACCCAGAACCTGAATAAGAAGGATCAGCAGGCGATGGAATCGGCTCGTCGTGGTCAACAGCGCATGAAGCAGAACGAGGGCAAGATCCCGGGGAGTAAGATCTTCACCAAGTAAATCTTCACGAAGTAGCGCTACGAGCGTGAACCCGAATAGAAGAGAGAAAGCCCCGCTATGAGCGGGGCTTTCTTCATCGTTCGTAAGAAAGCTATCGTTTCTGTTCGTCGGGAATGAAATGGTCTTCGACCGCTTTCTTCATCAATCCTGGGGGTAGCAAGCCTTGCGTCAGGATGAAGTCGTGAAAGCGTTGCGCATTGAACTTCGGTCCCAGTGCAGCTTCGGTCGACTTCCGCAGCTCCAGCAGGCGTGTATAGCCATAGAAGTAGCTGTTGGCTTGGCCCGGCATACGGAAGGTGTAACGTTCCACCTCCTGGTTGGCGAAGGGAACCGACATACCGACATCTTCAGTCAGCACGCGCATCGCCTCCTGCGGGGTGATCTTGCCGGACTGCAGCTCGGGGTCTAGGAAGGCGCGTGCCGCACGCAACAGGCGGAACTGCAGGCTGATCAACTGGCCCTCAAGCGGCATATGGGGCAGTGTGATGTATTCGGCGTAGAGGCCCCAACCTTCGGCGTTCGTTGAATTGAAGGCAAACAACGCTCGAGCCTTGGACACGCCATGCTCCACCATGGAGTCGAACTGGAGCTCGTGGCCCGGACGTGCCTCATGCGCGATCAAGGTCCATGTCGCGGCATCGTAGGTGTAGTCATCTACCTTCTGCGCGGTGTTGCCGTTGGCGGCGGGCATATTGAGCGGCAGCACGAAGACGCCGCGTTGGCCGGTGTTGTTCAGGAACGGGGGAGGCACCATGTGCGGCGCCGGCTGCTGCACAGACTCGGCCGGTGTGCCCAGGCGGATGATCGCCGGGCGGTCTGGCAGAGTGACCAGGTGCTGCGTCCGGATGATCTCTTCAATCGCATGCAGGCGTTTTTCGTAGAACGGCAGAATCTCGTCGTTCGAGAGCTGCTTTTGTTTCAGTTGCTGAATCACGGCTCGGTAGTCGGAGTTGGAAAGGTGCTGTTCCGTTGCGATCCGGGTAGCGACCTGCTGCATCTGTGCCTGGTAGTCCAGGAACGCCGCGTGCGCCATCCTGGAGATCTTCGCCGGGGAGATGTCGATGCCGTAATCGGCGAAGTTTAGCGCATATTCTTCCGGCTGCAGGCGGAAGTCGGTCCGTGCCTTGGGAAGGACAGCCGTCTTGAGCCAGGCGTCGTAGTCCGCGATCTGTTTCTGCAGCAGCGCGTAGTTGGCCTCCCAGCCGGTGAGTTTGTACTTCTTGAAGAGCTCGGCGATCCCGTCGATCCGGGCCTTATTGCGGGAGAGTTCCGTCTCCATCCGTAGTTTCGACGGATAGATCATGTTCGGCTTAGCGGCCTGTTCTTCCGTGCGTTGGCGCAGGATCGCGGTAATCGGCTGGAAACCCTTCACCTGGCCGGTGTACTTGGCCAGGCGGACGACGGCCGCTTTACGCCGGTCAGCGGCCACCTGGTCGTCCAGTAGAGCCTCAATCCCGCCATAGACATATCCGGCGGCGTTGATGAACGGTACGGAGTGTGCACGGGAGTAGTCCTCGTGCTTGAAGGCGCGCTCTGAGCTGTCGATCAGGATTTCCAGATCCTGGCGAACCAGTTCCTCCTTCTCCGTCTTTTCCGCCGCAGCGAGTTTGGCCACGACAGCCTCAGCATCCCGGCGCTTAGCGTCTTCATTGGCGCGTGTCGGGATGGAGATCTCGGCGTCGAACTGGGAGAGGCCCTGTGCAGAGGCCTCCTCCGGCGAATATTTCTTGTCCAGGTCGAGCAGGAGCTGTGTGTAGGCATCGGAAGTCTTTACCCAGGCTGGCTGCGTATCCTGTGCCGAAAGGGGGAGGGCGAGGAGGGTCAGAAGCGCGGCGGCTGTAATTTTCATGCTGTTCTCAGTGATGAAGGCTTAGGGTACCGCATCTAATTGTGAGGAGGAAGTTAATGCGAGCACGTGTTTTTATGGGATGGATGCTCGCCTGTCTCATTGCCGGACCGGCCTTGGGGCAGGTAACAGACGCCACCCAGCGGGATTTTCATACCCGCGTCACCAATGTCTACAACTTTTCCCCGCATCTGGTAACTCCGACACAGCAGAAGGAAAAGGCCTCCGAGATGGACTCCTTCTGGAAGGACGTGAAGGCCGACCCTGCGGCGATGTTGCCCATGCTGCGCGTGGAGTTGAAGAATTCCGCGACACCGCGTTTCTTCCGGTACGACGGCGCCGCCCTGCTGCTGAGCATGAGCCACTCTCCTGATGACGAGCAGCTTGCCGCCGATTCGCTACCCAGTGCCGATCTGGCTGATGTCACCCCGCTGGCGTACTTCAACATGGTGCATCGCCTGGCGGTTGACGGCGCTGATGTGACCCAGGCCGCGCTGCACCTTCTGGACGATCCGAAGTTCTCGGTCACATTCACCCAGCCGAACATGACCCTCAAGCGCCCGATGGCGCTCGTCTTCCTGCTGCTGCCTCTTCCCGAAAGCAAATGGGCGGATGTTCTGGTAACCGAGTTCAACAAAGCGAAGAAGGATGAGACCAAGACCACTCTGCTGACCGCGATGTTCTTTGCGCAGACTCCTCAGACTGATGCGTTAATTGCCCAGGCGGCCCAGGGAGGGCAGAGCGCGGCGGTGCAAAGTGAGGCGCAGAGGTGGGTCAATACAACCGCGAACGCCCGGCAGACGAAGTACCAGATCAAAGGAAAAGAGCCCGAGATCCGCGAGGCAAGACGGCGACGTGCAATGGAAGTCAGCGATGCCGCTCTGAGCGATATCTCCGCTATGACGGGACGCCTGGTGCAGCTGCGGAAGAGCTAAGAAGATCAGGCGTACCAGAAAGATTTGCCGCGCCGTTTATTACGAATGGCCGTTGCAAGAAAAACAACGAAACAGACGGGTGTGGCCAGGGTCGACAAGTATCCAATGCAGAGGAAGATCATGGCCGCCCAGCCTCCATCGCCGTGCAAGCTGCCACCTAACAGCCCAAAGGACACAAAGCTGACGATTGCGACATAGATTAGCGCCACGGTCCAGTTAAGCCAGCGGTTCATGGCAGACAAGTGTATACGGCTGCCCATAATGACATTTGCTTTGAGGGAACCGCACCTTCCAGAAGTGCGTAGAATGCCTTGTACTCAAAACATCCCCCTTGGACGTGTCTATGAAACGACTGCTTGTCCTCGCCCTTCTTGCGGCTCCGGCTTTAGCTTTGGCACAGGCGAAGAAGCCGGAAGCTGTCCCCACTCTGCGCTCGGTTTTGTTGTCGCAGCTCAAATCTACCCACAACAGCAAAGAATGGTTTGTCCCGGCCAACGATGCCGTCGCTGGCCTGACTCCGGAGCAGGCTGCCTGGACCGACGGCTCCGGCAATCACTCCGTGGGCCAGCTCGCCAATCACCTTATCTTCTGGAACGGGGAGCAGCTTGCAAAGATGACTGGCAAGCCCGTCCCCAAGTTCAACGGCAACAACGACGAGACCTTCAACGCTTTCAACGCCGCCAACTGGGCGCAGACGCAGAAAGACCTCGATAAGGTCCTTACGGATCTTGAGGCTTATGTCGCGAGCTGTTCTGAGGCGGACCTGCAGAAGCACGCCACTGACATCGCCCACATCAGCACACACAATGCCTATCACGTCGGCCAGATGCTCTTTGTCCGCAAGCTGCACGGAACCTGGAATCCTGCGAACGGCGTGAAGTAGAGCATTTTCGTTAAAACGAAAAGGGCTGCCGGCATTAGCCTGGCAGCCCCTTCCTGTTTGTCGCCTATGCGCGGAAGAAGTCCTTGACCTTCTGCACGAAGACGTCGCGGCCGATATCGCTGATGGCCTCGGTGAGCGGAAGCCCTTTGGGGCAGGCCTGGACGCAGTTCTGGGCGAAGCCGCACTCCTGCACGCCGCCGTCGCCGGAGAGTGCACGCAGGCGCTCTTCCTTCAGTACGGAACCCGAGGGGTCCATGTTGAAGAGCTTGGCCTGGCCGATCGTGGCCGCGCCAACGAAGTTGGTCACGTCATTGAACTGCGGGCAGACCTCCATGCAGATGGTGCAGGAGATGCAGTTCGAGAGCGGATAGCGCTTCTCCTGGATCTGCGGAGCCTGCTTGGGACCCGCGCCCAGATCGTACGTACCGTCGATCGGCACCCACGCCTTGACCTTCTTCAGGTTCTCGAAGAGGACAGCGCGGTCGACCGCCAGATCGCGCACCACGGGGAACTTCGACAGAGGAGCGAGGTTGATCTTACCGCCACCCTCCTCCAGCATCTTGTCCACCAGGGCCGAGCACGCCATGCGAGCCTTGCCGTTGATCAGCATGGCGCAGGAGCCGCAGATCTCTTCCAGGCAATTCGAATCGTAAGTGATCGGCGTGGTCGCCTTGCCCTCTTTGGTGACGGGATTCAGCGCGATCTCGCCCAGAAGAGAGGTGATGTTCATATTCGGGCGATAGGGAATCGAGAAATTCTCGACAGCGCCTGTGCCGTCCGGACCATTCTGACGCTTGATTTCGACTTCAATCGTGGTCGGCATTCTGTTCTCCCTTACGCGGTGGCGTCGTAGCGGCGAGGCCGCGGCTTGATGTGACTGATATCAACGTCTTCCCACTCGAACTTCGGCGCGTCGCTGTTGTCGTCGTAGACCGCCTTGGTGGTCTTCAGGAACTTCTCGTCGTTGCGCTCCGGGAAGTCTGGCTTGTAGTGTGCTCCGCGGCTCTCGTCGCGCAGCTCCGCGCCCTGAACGATCACGCGGGCAAGCTGCAGCATGTTGTAGAGCTGGCGGGCGAAGGCAAAGCTGGTGTTGGCCCACTGGCTCTTGTCCGAGAGGTTGATCTTCTTGTAGCGCTCGATCAGCTCGACGATCTTCTGATCCGCCTCGCGAAGACCCGCGTTGTAACGGATGATCGTGGCGTGGCGGGTCATCGTATCGCCCAGCTCGCGCCAGATCTGGAACGGATTCTCCGTGCCCTGGTTGTTCAGCAGAATGTTGTTGTACTGCTGCTGGCGGATGAGCTCGGCAGCGTGACCGCCATCGCCCTGCTGCGCCTCCAGGCCCTTCGCGTATTCCATCGCCTTTGGTCCGGCAACGAAGCCGCCATAGATGCAGGAGAGCAGCGAGTTGGCACCCAGGCGGTTCGCACCGTGGATCGAGTAGTCGGCCTCACCCGCGGCGAAAACGCCCGGGATGTTGGTCATCTGATTGAAGTCTACCCACAGGCCGCCCATGGTGTAGTGCATGCCGGGGAAGATCTTCATCGGGACTTTGCGCGGATCGTCACCGACGAACTTCTCGTAGATCTCGAGAATGCCCTCGAGCTTGTGCTGGCGCTCGGGTGCCAGGTGCGAGACGTCAAGGTAAACCATCGGCTGGCCTTCAAGGCCCATGCCATGCTCGTACACCACCTTGTGAATGGCGCGCGTCGCAACGTCACGCGGGACGAGGTTGCCGTACTTCGGATACCACTCTTCCAGGAAGTACCAGCGCTCGGGCTCGGGGATGGAGTTCGGCTGGCGCTTATCGTTCCGGTCCTTCGGAACCCATACGCGGCCACCTTCGCCACGGGCCGACTCCGACATCAGGCGCAGCTTATCTTCACCGGGGATAGCGGTTGGGTGCACCTGGATGAACTCACCGTTCGCGTAGTACGCGCCCTGCTGATAGAGAGCAGCCTGGGCTGAACCGGTGCAGACCACCGAGTTGGTGGACTTGCCGAAGATGGCGCCATTGCCGCCGGTGCAGATAATGATGGCGTCGGCGGGGAAGGTCTTCAGC
>JAEKKE010000699.1 GCA_019510535.1 Acidobacteriota bacterium | reverse complement strand
GCACCTATTTCGAAACCGCGTTCAAAGGTACCGCGGTCTATTTCCGTGTCGGCAAGGGCGATGAAATCCTCCACGTCACGGTCGATGGCCAGTCGGCTGCACCGCTGGTCAAGCCGGCGCCCGGCCTTTACGGCGTCGAAGGGCTGGGCAAGGGCAAGCACATGGTGCGCGTCGCGGTCGCGACCGAAAGCCAGGCGGCGCCCGACACCTTTGGCGGCTTTTCCACGCTTGCCGACGCGAAGCCCGTCGCGCTGAAGGCGCGCAAGCACCAGATCGAATTCATTGGCGACTCGCATACGGTCGGTTACGGCAATATCTCGACGACGCGCGACTGCACCACAGACGACGTCTGGAAGACCACCGACAATACGCTCGCCTTCGGACCGCTGATGGCTGAGCGCTACGACGCGGATTACCAGATCAACGCCATTTCCGGCCACGGCATCGTGCGTAACTACGATGGCAGCCCCGGCGATCCGGTGCCGGTGGCCTATCCGTTCGTCCTGCTCAGCCACGGTACGCTCTATCAGGACGCTGGCTGGCAGCCGCAGATCATCGTCATCGCATTGGGCACCAACGACTTTACGACCGCGCTGCACGCCGGTGAAAAGTGGACGACGCGTGATGAACTCCACGCCGATTACGAAGCCACCTATGTAAAGTTTCTCAAAGATCTGCGCGCCCGCAACCCCAAGGCCTACTTCATCGTGTGGGCGACCGACATGGCGAACGGCGAAATCGCCACCGAAGAGCAGAAGGTGGTCGACCTGGTGAAGGCCGACGGCGAAACCCGCATCAGCTTCATGCTGATGAACGGGCTGCAGATGACGGGCTGCCATTATCATCCGTCGGCCGGCGACGACCAGACCATCGCAAAGGCGCTGCAGGCCTTTGTCGACAAGCACCCTGAGGTTTTGAAGAAGTAGTCCGCTTGCCGGAATGAACCAGCGGCCGCTGGTTTTTTCCGGTGCGTGACACGGCCTGCCAGGGGCGGCAATGAACGGCGGCCTCGGTAACGTGTTACAATTTGATCGCACTAAGGTGCCAAAGTTAAC
>JAEKKE010000364.1 GCA_019510535.1 Acidobacteriota bacterium | reverse complement strand
CCACCGGCACCACGTCATACAACGATGCCCAGATATTCGCGTCGTAGATGCCTTTGAAAAAACCAAAGCCGGTCATGCTGACGATCAGTCCCAGCACCGTAATCGACCATCCGGTAAGGAACAGAAACGGCACGCCGCACAGCAGGCCGATTGCCTGCGTCAATTGACGTCCGCCCGCCCGCTTTGATGCGAACCGGTCCGCTAACCAGCCGCCCAGCAGCACACCCAGCACCGAAGCCGCCTGCAGATAGGCCGTCGAACTGAAGCCGGCATTGGTCAGGCTCATATGGAACTTTTCCAGCAGGAAGGTCGGCAGCCACGTCAGGAAGACCACGGCGACAAAGTTCGCTCCCATGAAGACCGCAATCATCACCACGATGCGGCCGTTGCGCAGTACTTCACGCACTCCGTGTGCAAAATGCAGCAGCGGATTCTCCTGTGGCTCATCGCCCCTAACCCGAGGCGGTTGCCGCAAACAGAAGAGCAACACCACCGCCAGCACCACACCCAGCACACCAAAGATGGTGAAGCTCGAGCGCCAGCCGTGCCGCTCAGCGATAAACGCCGACATCGCTCCGCCGGCAATCGTGCCTGCATACACGCTCGACTGGTGCAGTGCCATCGCCCGCGATCGTGTCGCCGCACCGTGGTACGCGCCGATCAGCGCCATGGCTGCGGGAAAGTAAAAGGCCTCGCCCAGCCCGCCCAGCGTTCGAAAGAAGACCAGGACGCCATACGTATGGCTCAGCGCCGTTCCCGCAGTCACCGCCGACCAGAAGGCTAGCGCCCCCACAATCACCTTACGTGGCGAGACACGGTCGCTCATCCATCCGGCCAGTGGCCCGGCGAGCGCATACATCCACATAAAGCTTGAGCCCACAATGCCGAGCTGAATCGGCGTAAGCGCAAGCTCCTTACGCAATAGCGGAAAGACCGAAAAGATCGCCTGACGGTCCGCATAGTTGAACAGGCAGACAAACCACAGCATGCCTACAAGCAGCCATGGATAGGCCTTGCCCGTGCCCGCCTCGATCTTCGTCACTATGCCTTTACACCACAGAGATGGACGTTTATCCCAAGCTCGGCAAACGCCGCGGCCTTTACTGCGAGCGCATGATCGGCTCCGGCGGCATCGTTCGCATACGCAATGCTGATGTGGTTCGCGCGATGCCGCGCCATGAAGCTGTCACGCGTAACGCCGTGCAGGACGGTATTCACAATCGGCCACTGATACGTAGTCTCGCGCCAACGCCGTTCTGTCTCTTCCTTCGGCAGTGCGACAACCGTGCCACGGCCCAAGTCCACGTGCAACGCGCCACTTTCGACAAAGACGCGGCTCCACACAATCTCACCGGGCTTGCCCACACCCTTCAACGATCCGCCGCCAAGCGGGAAGTACATCGCCGGCTGCCGCTCACTGACAGAACCCGCATAGCCATCGACAAAGTGACTAGCCGGAGCAGCGCCCGAGATCTGCAGCACCCACACGAACTGCTTTTTCCCATCTACCTCAAGTTCTTCGCCCCAGCGCACATCGTGCAGCGTCGTCGAAGGATCAAGCCCAAGCTTCACCCAGCAGCGATTCGTCACCAGGGCATCCACACCCGCACCCTCGTCCACCTCATTGAAGTGCGGCAGCGCCTTGCCCGCGAAGAGCTCCACACCGTTCTCATCAAAGACCGGAGGACGATCGGGATTATTCAACAGACCTTCCACCAGGTCCGAGGCCGGCGTCGTGTCCTTCAATCCCTGCTGATACTGAATACCGATGGCATCGCAGCCGAACTCCGCCGCCATCCGTACAGCGGCGATATACATCTTCGCCTGCAACAGAATCTGGCGGTCGGTCAGCTCCGTCGCCTCATCTTTGCCTGTAACGAAGCGCAGGCCGCGTGCATCCAGCCATGCACGCACCTTCGCAGCCTCTTCGTCGCTGACCGTGGTCATGCGCGCAGCAAGCGCGCTCTGACTCAGCCGCTCTTTGAAGAATCCACAGGGATTCAGCAGCTCGTCATCGATGATGGCGTTGTACATGCCCATGCAGCCTTCATCGAAGATACCGAAGATCGCCTTGCGATCACGCAGAGCCGTAGCCACCTCGCGGCCCGCAGTCCTTGCCGTCTCCGGAAGCCTGTCGGTCTTCAGCGGCTCTACATGCGAAAGATCATGTGTAACCGTCCCCGTCTCCAGCCACTGCTTCAAGCCATTTAGAAAGAAGGCATCGTCAAAGCCGCGGCTCCACAGTGTGGAGAACTTCACACCCGCTTTGATCAGAGACCCATTCAGGTTCAACAAGCCGACCAGGCCAGGCCACTGTCCGGACCAATTGGCGATAGTCAACATTGGACCCTTGTGAAAGCGCATGCCCGGCAGCACATGATGCGTGTACTGCCACGCTGCAGTAGCGAAGATAAGCGGTACATCCTTCGGGATAGTGGCAAAGACATCCATGCCCATCCTCTGGCTGGAGAGAAAGCCATGTCCTGCTTTTTCATCCACAGGAAAGGCGCGCCGCATCATTACCCCCATAGCCGCGAGCACTGAGGTCAGCCGCTCTTCCAGTTCCTTCTGTGCCGGCCAGCAGGCCTGGTTGGCCGACAGCCGCAGATCGCCGCTAGTTACCAGAACAACTTCCTTCACCATCGCCATTACTCCTGAACCATCATGGCCGCGCGGTTCTCCGCAAACCACGCCAGCATCTCCTGCATCTGTTGTTTGCGCTCATCGCTGAGAGCAAAGGGGAAGGTCGCCTGTGCCAGACCACGTGCTTCTCCGAAGATCTTCAGCCCCCAAGGCGTCGGCATCCGGTCAAGCTGCTGGATGAACATATGCAGCCTGTCATTGAGCGCCTCCAGATCCACGCCGGGGGTCTCCTCCACACCGGAGGAGAAGATAGCTGTGATCAGCTCCGGCAACACGCACGATACGCCAGAGACCACGCCATCGGCCACCTTGCTCTTCAATGCGGGCGCCAGAGCGCCATCATTGCCGATAATGCGGCATGCATTCGAAGCGCGCTTGCTCAGCAGCGAGACCGTATCCAGCGAACCACTTGAGTCCTTGATGCCGATGATGTTGCTGCACCGCTCGATCAATGCCAGCGACGCCTCCGGCTGCAGACCAGAGGTGAACTGCGGCAGGTTGTAGAGCAGTATCGGTGTCTCCACGTTCTCGGCCACCTCGCGGCAGAAGGCAGTCAGGTCTCCCTGGCTGTAGGGAAAGAAGTACGGCATGGGCAGCAGCAAAGCCCGCGCACCGGCCTCATACGCAATCTTTCCCCGGCGAATGGCGTCAGAGCTTCCAGCGGCCCCCACACCCGCAAGAAAGCTTCCCCGGCCCGCGACGGTACCAGCCACGATCTCCATCAGCTCCGAGAACTCCGCCTCGGTCACCAGAGGAAACTCGCCGGTCGCTCCGTTGATGGCAAAACCGTTGATGCCTTTGCCCAGAAGAAACTCGATCCATCCCCGAAGCTGCCCTGCGTCAATCTTTCCTTCTGCATCGCGCGGCGTAAGCACCGCCGCATAGACCCCGGTCACCAGTTTTGCCATGTGGGCATGATAGAGGTAATGTCAACTATTTGTCGACAAATAAGGATTGAGCATCGATCTCGGACGGAAAAGCACGGCTGGGACAATACAACTACCCAGCCCATGCGGTACGTCTTCAACTTTCAACTTTGAACTTTCAACTTCCTTCAACCGCCAAGGCTGGCGAGGTGCTGCTCCCGCTCCCAGTGGTCGAACTCTTCCAGCCGTTCCTGGGCGCTCGCCTGGATATGCTGCGACAGCAAACTGCGCGCCGCCTCCGGCTCACCATCGATCACTGCCTGCAGGATCTCCTTGTGATGACGATGAATCCGCTCCAGCTCTTCCCGGCGATGCCCGCTGCGCTGAATCCCAAAGATGCGGATCATCAGCCGCGTCTCATTCACGACCTTCAACAGCCGCTCATTGGCCGCCAGCCGCAGCAGCAGCGTATGGAAACCCAGATCGCTGACGGCAAACCGCCGCATCTGCTCCTCGTCCAGCTCTTTCTGACCGGAGGACTTCAGCTCCTTCAGCAGCGCCTGCGTCTCGTCCAGCAGCTCTTTCAGACGGGCAACGTCGGTCGGGCGAACTCCGTTCTGCGCCGCACGGCCTACGGCAAAAACTTCCAGCGCCTCGCGCAGCTCATACAGCTCCGTAATGCCCTGCCGCGTCAGCCGCGTGACCACAATGCCGCCTCCAGGGCTCAGTTCCAGCATGCCCTCTGCCAGCAATTGCCCGGCGGCCTCGCGGACAGGAGTGCGGCTGCTGCCCAACTCCTTGGCCAGAGCTACCTCAGAGATCAGCTCACCGGCCTTCAACTGACCGTTGCCAATCTTCTTCTGGATAAGCAGGTATGCCTTCCGGCGTACTGAATCTTTCTTTCCCTTTTGCTGATGATGCGTTGTGGACCGTCTCGGCATGCAACAAGTCTAGG
>JAEKKE010000363.1 GCA_019510535.1 Acidobacteriota bacterium | reverse complement strand
CGATGCGGATCATCTTGCCGAACTGGCTGATCGCCATCAGTTCGCTGGTCTCGTCGACCAGGTTGATGGACGACACCTTACCGGTCTTGGCCGTCGCCTTCATGTTGATGACGCCAGAGCCGCCGCGGGTCTGCAGGCGGTACTCCTCGGCATCGGTACGCTTGCCGAAGCCGTTCTCCGAGACTGAGAGGATCAAGCAGGGAGTAATCGCGACGCCCTCTGCCGCACGCTTCTGGCGGGCCTCCTCGCTCGGAGTGGTCGCCAGAGCGATGACGTAGTCGTCCTTCTTCAGCGTGATGCCCTTCACACCAGCGGCCGGACGGCCCATGCTGCGGACGTCCGACTCCGGGAAGCGGATGGCCATGCCCTCGCGGGTGGCGAGGAAGATGACCTGGTTGCCGTCGGTCACGCGGGTGCCGACCAGCTCGTCGTCCTTGCCGATGCCGATGGCAATGATGCCGCGGGTCATGACGTTGGAGAAGTCAGTCAGCGGAGTCTTCTTGACCGTACCCTGCTGCGTGGCGAAGAAGATGAACTTGCCCTCTTCCGTCAGGTCGCGGATACCGAGATAGGTCACGACCTTCTCGCCCGGCTGCAGCGCCAACAGGTTGGCGATATGCTTGCCCTTGCCGGTGGCGCCGACGTCTGGAATCTCGTAGATCTTCACCCAGAAGACACGGCCGGTATTGGTGAAGCAGAGTAGATACGAGTGCGTGGACTCGACGATCAACTGCGCGACGAAGTCCTCCTCACGCGTCTTCATGCCCAGACGGCCGGTGCCGCCGCGGCGCTGCTGACGATAGGTAGAGATCGGCGTGCGCTTCAGGTAGCCGGTGTTCGAGACCGTGACCGCAACCTGCTCGTCGGCGATCAGGTCTTCGAGCGTAAGCTCAGCGCCCTCATCGACGATCTGGGTGCGGCGCTCGTTGCCGTACTTGTCGCGGACCTCCTCGAGCTCCTTGACGATCAGCTTGCGCAGCTTCTTGTCCGAGGCCAGGATCGACTCGTACTCGGCGATGTTGCTGCGAACCTCGCCCAGTTCCTTCAGCAGCTCGTCGATGGAGAGCTGGGTCAGGCGATAGAGCTGCAGGTCGAGGATGGCGTCGATCTGGCGGTAGCTGAGGATCAGGCTGCCGTTGGCCGGCAGCGTCTCGGCCGTAATGCCGTACTTCGCCGGGTCCAGCGTAATACCGGCAACCTCAGTCCCGTTAAGCGAGATGGCGCGACCGGAGAAGTAGCGGAACAGGTTCTCGCGGGCATCGGCGCGGCTGGAGCTGTTACGGATGGTGCGGATGACCTGGTCCAGGTGATCCAGCGCGATCTGGTAGCCGAGCAGGATGTGCTCGCGGTCGCGCGCCTTGCCCAGCAGGAAGGCGGTGCGGCGGCGCACCACATCGATACGGTGATCGATGAAGGCGCGAATCGCGTCGGGCAGCGGAAGCTCGCGCGGCTGGCCGTTGTGTACGGCCAGGAAGATCATGGAGAAGCTCTCCTGCATCTGTGTGTGCTTGAAGAGCTGGTTCAGCACGATCTCAGGCTGCGCTCCACGCTTCAGCTCGATGACGATGCGCATGCCCTCGCGGTCAGAGAAGTCGTCCACACCGGAGATCTCATCGATGACCTTATCGTTGACCAGCTCGGCGATGCGCTTGATGAGGTTGGATTTGTTGACCTGGAAGGGAAGCTCGGTGACAACGATGGACTGGCGTCCGCCGGAGATAGCCTCCGTCGCGACCTTGGCGCGGACCAGGAAGCGTCCACGGCCGGTGGAGTAGGCCTTCTCGATGCCGCTCTTGCCGTAGAGGATGCCGCCGGTGGGGAAGTCCGGTCCCTGCACATGGCGCAGCACTTCTTTCACCCCAATGCTGGGGTTGTTGACCATATCGATGGCCGCATTCACCACCTCGGTGAGGTTGTGCGGCGGAATCTTGGTGGCCATGCCCACCGCAATACCTTCCGCCCCGTTGATGATGAGGTTCGGCACGCGCGTCGGCAGCACCGTGGGCTCCAGCACCGATTCATCGTAGTTCGGTGTGAAGTCGACGGTGTCCATGTCGATATCGGCCAGCATCTCGCCGGCGATCTTGGTCATACGCGACTCGGTGTAACGCATGGCGGCCGGCGGATCACCGTCGACCGAACCGAAGTTACCCTGGCCGTCGACCATGGGATAACGCATGCTGAAAGGCTGCGCCAGACGCACCAACGCGTCATAGATGGCGGAGTCGCCGTGCGGATGGTACTGACCCATGGCCTGGCCGACGATCTTGGCCGACTTGGTGTACTTCTTGTTGGCCGTCAGCCCCATCTCCGACATGGTGTAGAGAATGCGGCGATGGACAGGCTTCAGCCCGTCGCGAACATCGGGCAATGCGCGCCCGATGATCACCGACATGGAGTAGTCGAGATAACTACGGCGCATCTCATCTTCGATATTGATCGGGATGATGGAAGTGCCGGCGGGGGAGTTGCCGTCGCCGCTGTTGCCTGAGTTGAGCGGGAGATTGTTCTGATCGTCTGCCATGTGGATGGTTTAAGTATACCGTTTTATAGGGTGTTTTGACAGGCTGCGGAGTGCGCGAAAGTGGTTGATTTTATTGGTGCTTTTGCGCATTTCAAACCGTCGTCCAGAGCGGTGGAAATACGCCTGTTCTTCGCCCCCGAAAATGAGGTGTAACCCATACGCCGGGTGCCCCACATACGCGAAGCTTATGTGGGAGTATCGGGCGAAAGCCCGATCCGCTTTTTGTTTGGAGGCCGCTACGAAATGACGATAAATACGATTCGCGCGTAGCACGAATTTCCCACATAAGCTTCGCGTATGTGGGGCACCCAGCCAGTACTACTACCGTCTCCAAGGCATCTGCACCGTATACACCGGGGTCGCCGTCACACTCTCCTGCTTCACCGCCAGCAGCTTCCGCTTCCGCAACCAACCCACCGCCGTCTGTGCCGCCGACCGCGACAGCCCCGTCTCCTCGGCCAAAGCTGCATAACTGATAACAACCGGCTCCCCGGTCCGCTGCTGCTCCGCATACAGCCACAGATAAATAAGAAACGCCGCCGGCTTCCGATCATGCCCCACCAGATCGCGAAGCAACGTCTGCGGAATATAAACATCGAGTGGAATGGACTTCATAGCTATACCTGTGAATGGTATAGCAACGAATACCACATTGAGTTCGATGAACTTCAGGGGTAGAGTATTTTTCCTGTAGGTGCAGTGCAGGGCTTCGGCATCTATGGGCGTTTTCCGCAATGAAAACGCCGCTGCAATCCTCTTCCGGGATGCCCCGCAACAGGAAAAATGCTCTAGCCTCTCCCTCGGAGATACTCATCATGATTCGCGGCATCAAGTTCATCAGCGTCCCAGTAAAAGACCAGGACGCATCGCTGAAGTTCTACACCGAAACGCTCGGCTTCAAGGTCAAGACCGACCAGGAGTTCATCCCCGGCGGACAGCGCTGGATCGAGCTCGCCATCCCCGGCGCCGACACCGGCCTCGTCCTCTTCACACCTGAAGGTCAGGAAGACCGAATCGGCACCTTCCAACCCATCAGCATGTGGTGCGACGACGTCTTCGCCACCACCGACCAGTTGAAGCGCAAGGGCGTGACCTTCTTCAAAGATCCAAAGAAGGAGGACTGGGGAACCGCCGCCATCTTCGAGGATGTGGATGGGAACAAGTTCGTGCTGAGCAGCCGGTAAAGTTTCCGGGTTGGCAACGCGCGTTGGGCATGGGGCATCGCAGCCAGCACCGCACCCTGCGGAGCTTTCTTAGAGGTGAATTCCATGAACATCCCACAGAACGTTCGCCAATGTATCGAGGACTGTCTCCAGTGCTACCAGGTCTGTACCGAGACCTCTGCCATGTGTCTGGAGATGGGCGGCAAACACGCCGACCCCGGACATCTGACCACGATGCACGACTGCGCCGAGATCTGCGATCTAGCCGCAGGCTTCATGAGCCGCAGCTCAGAGTTCGGATCAGAGCTGTGCGGCCTGTGCGCCGGGATCTGCCGCCGTTGCAGCGAAAGCTGCCGCGAGCTGGCCGCTGATGGAGAGTTCATGCAACGCTGCGCAGATGTATGCGAGCATTGCGCGGAGAGCTGTGAAGCGATGTCCGGTAGGAAGAGACGGGCTGCTTAGGAATATTTTGCGAAGGTAATGAGTAAGAGCAGCGGGCTTCAGCCCGCTGATTGAAGCCTCTAAAAGATTGGGCTTTAGCCCTGGGCCTTCTTCTTAACTAAACAAACAGCCCAGGGCTAAAGCCCATTTCTTTCTAGAGCGAGTAACGGTGGGCTGAAGCCCACCTCTCCCACCTGATTCGAGCTTCGCTCGATACACCCACATAAGCTTCGCGTATGTGGGGCACCCGGTGTATGGGTTGATCGAAGAGTATGGGTGAACCCCATATGATCGGAGAATATCGACTCCTCAGAAACTCTGATCCGTCTCCAATGACCCCACCTTTGCATCC
>JAEKKE010000362.1 GCA_019510535.1 Acidobacteriota bacterium | reverse complement strand
GAGAAGTTTGCCTGCGTGGCGATGAGTGCGGCGTAACCATTCTTCTGCTGGCTATCGAGGAGTGAGCCGTTCTGATAGCCGGCAGTGAGGGAGTCGCCAAGGAAAACGACACTTGCAAAGGGCTTGCTGGTGGAAGAAGAGCTTCCATCCGAACCACAACCATTGACTAGAACCGTCGACAGAAAGAGCAGCGAGGCAGAGATGCCGCGCCAAGAGATCCTGAGCGGGGACACAGGCTTTCTCCAGAATTGATGTGTTGTATCTGTTTCAGTGCAAGTATAGCGAAGACAAGGTTCTTCACCGTACACATGGAAACGATGTCTCTGGAGGCAGAGGCTTGTTCGAAGGAATAGTGCTATCGATGAAACAGCCCGCTGAGAGCTTTTCCTAACGGATTGGACTGCAGGTTCTGTTGCTGTTGCTGTGTGCTTCCGCGAACCAGTTTGCTCATGTCGGGTGTAAACGTGGGGTTGGCGGTTGTGCCGCTGATAGTCACTGGAATTCCATTCGCAGTAGCCTGGCTGACCGCCGATCCGAAGACACCGGGCAGCAGACTGGCAGCCTGGGTAGCGAGTCCGCCGATGCCGGTGGAATCGAGCTTGATCAGGAGGCGGTAGTTGAGCACATTATTGGCGCTGATGGAGCCGTTGCCGGAGGCTGAGCCGAGTCCGGCGACGATGGCTGCAAGGTTATTAGTCTGGACACCTTCGGTGCTGTAGCGCAGGTTGGTGCTCAAGACCTGGATGGTGGTGTTCGACCCGGTCTTTGCTCCGGTGAGGGCCTGAATGCTGGCGAGCTTCTGTCCCAGATCAAAGCCTGCGAGCTGTGTATTCGCAATATGGACAGGGCCGCTGATAACGGGGGCCGTCGTTGGTCCGGCGACATCGAGCGAGAGAGTGAGGGTGCCGCCTTGCAGCCGCGAACCGGAGGGCAACTGAGTGCCGAGCGAGGGAAGAAATGCGACCAGGTCATCGATGGGCATGTTCTTTCCATCGACGTTGATCTGCGTCGTGGTCGTGTTGCCGCGGGTCGTGTAAGTTCCGGCGAGTGCGAGCGCGGCCTTGCCGATCTGCATGGTGGCGCTGTTGATCTTGCCGGAGAGTGATTGAAGATCCTGGTTGACGTTGAACTGCAGATCGACAGGCTGTGAGGAGGGCGTGCCGTTCTTCGCCAGCCTTAGTTGCGCGAGATGAAGCTTGCCATCGGCCTGTGCCGTCTGGCCATTCGAGGTGACCTTGGTATCGAGATCGGCGATGCCGGAAATTCCCTGGCTGGGCTGGACGAGTCCGGCTGAGACCAGGTCGGCATGTTTCAGCCCGACCTGTGCGGTGAGTGGCGTCAGCGAAGCATCGTGCTGATTGATCGGGCCGGCGTTACCGGTGATCGCGATGCTTCCGCCTTCCGGCAGCTTACCGCTCACGGTGAACGGGAATGCATTGGCAAACGAGAAGTTCTGCACGCTGATGTTGAGGTCGCTGTAGATGTGCGGCTGGCCCTGTTGCGGCAGCGTTCCCATGGTGACGCTGCCATCCTTGATATCGACCTTTCCGACGGTCAGGTTGGGGATAAGGTCGTTGGTCTCCGCTGTGGGGGCTTTACGTTTGCCTTCGCTGCCGATGCTGGAGTAATTCCACGTGCCGTTTTCAGCGCGAATCAGAACGATCTTCGGTTGATCGATCGTGAAGCCGTTGATGTGAACCTGGCGATGCAGCAACAGCGGAAGTACCTCAACCCCGATGTGAACGCTCTTCGCGGTAAGGAAGGGCTGATTGCTGAACGCGGGGTCATCCGCGATGGCGGGGGATTCAGCCAGCAGGCTTCCGGAGAAGAGTGAGAAGTCCAAATGCCCTAACTGCACGGGACGTCCGAGGGAGTCCGAGAGTGCCCTTTCGATGCGTCCACGATAGGTATCGGCATCAAGAAGGTGGCCCACGGCGAAGAAGCCGACGAGTACCAGAAGCACGATGCCTGCGATGATGACCCAACTCCGTTTGATCTGTACCATGCTCTCCCTCTCCTGCGGTTCTCTCTAGTAGATGCTTCTTCCGATGTTTCCACCAGCGCCTGAGGATGAATAAAAGGGGAGGAGGTTGATAGAGAAGCAGATTTTCCGCCGGGCTATGAAATGACAAAGCAGGTCCTTCGCTTCGCTCAGGGATGACAAACAAAAGAAGTGCCTTACTCCGATAAAAAGCCCCTCCAGCGTGGAGGGGCTTGGTTTGAAAAGTGACGCGTGTCTGTCTAGTCGTCGTCATCGTCCTTCTTCTGGCCGTGAGGGTGAAGCACCATCTGCGGGACGGGTTTGTCGCCCATGGCGTCACGCCAGAGGATGATATTCAGCAGGCGGGCATCGGCGCGGTCTTCGTGGGTGAAATCCATCTTGGAGGACTGCTTCGCTCCTGGAGCCTTTGGCGTGTTGGCCTGGTAGATGAGTTTGTTGTCGCGATTGGTGTAGTCGGCGGTGAAGGCCGGCTGATCGCCCTTGCCTGCGAAGATGGGCGAGATGAGCGGCGCGAAGGCGTCGTTGTTGTTCATCGGCGGAACGCCGAGAAGGTCTTCTATGGTGTGCAGGACAGAGACCGTGGTGTAGAAGCTGTGGTCGATGAACGCCTCTGCGTTACGCGGAGAGTACTTGCTGACAACCAGTGAGATCGACCGGTGACCGTCAACGTGGTCGGCGCCGTCCTGCGCGTCATCTTCGAGGATGAAGAAGGCGGTGTCGTCCCAGTAGGGCGAGTGTGACAGGGCCTCCACGGCACGGCCGACAGCGAGGTCGTTATCGGCGACGGAGGAGCGGGGTGTGGGCGAGCCGACGGCAGTGCCGGCGGTGTGATCATTGCCCAGGCGCAGCATCACGAACGGCGGCATGTTGTCCTTGCCTGCCTTGCGCTCGGTGACCCATTTGTCGAAATGGGTAATGAACTCGCTGACGCGGAGCTGGTCTGGGAACTTGAGATTGAAGTCCGGGTAGGCGGTATCGAAGTGGCCTTCGAGCTCAGGCTTGGTGGCAGTGTTCTTGTAGATGAGTGGGATGTGCCACTGGTACTCGCTCACGCCGCCGCCGTAGTTGGCAGGAATCTCCTGTCCGGGGAGGATGGAAGCTTTTCCGGCGCAGCGCTGAGGCGTGGGTTCGGGTGTGCCATTCAGGGGAGAACGGTCTTTCGGCGCCTCGCCGGAGTCGTCACAGAACTTGGTAGCGACGAACTCACCGAAGTGGTAGAGAGACTTGCCGTGCTTTGCGAGGTTTGTCCAGAGGTAACCGCTCTGCGGCTCGTCGATATCGGAGATGCCTTCGAGCAAGGGATAGCCTTCCGCGACTACGCCTTCGTAGTCATACGTGCGTTCTTTGCCGCGATAGCTCTGCTGCCAGTTCTTCTCGTTGTAGTCGGAGGTGATGGCGGCGGTGGACCAGACGTGTCCATCGCCGGAGACCTCTCCGGAGTCATAGAAGTTATCGAGGACACCGAACTGCAGCGCGAGTTTGTGCAGGTTTGGCGTGATGTCTTTGCCATACATCGTCAGAGAGGAATCGCCGTCACCGACTCCGAGATCGCCGAGGATCTGATCGTAGGTGCGGTTCTCTTTGATGATGTAGATCACATGCTTGATGGGATTGTGTCCATCGGCAAAGACGTGCTGCTGCTCGGCGTTCATCCGGTTGGAGAGAACAACGGCACGCGAGAGCTCATCCAGTTTGGGCAGGGCGGAGTTCAGATCGATAGAGGCCAGTGAACCATGCAGCAGCGTGGCGATGTAGGCATGTGGCCGCGTCTTGAACTTTGCGGGCATCTGACTGGGATCGGCCGCCATGAGCGGCTTGGGCGCATTGGGACCAGTGCCTTTGCCCTTACCGGTGGCAGCATAGAGCTTGTTGCCCTGCACGGCGACAGCAGTTGGAAACCATTCCGTGGGCAGAAAGCCTGCGGCGTGGACAGCCGCTGAGGCAGAGAGCTTCTGAGCTGTATCGAAGACCGCGACCGCATTGGAGCCGGAGTTGGCAACGAAGAGCCGGCTTCCATCGGTACTGAGAGCAAGCGCTGTGGGGATAGCGCCGAAGTAGCTCTGGCCGGGCAGGCGTGTATCGAGGATACCGGTCAGCTTAGGCTTCCCGCTTGCGAGTGAGACGGCTGCTACAGCATCGCGATTCGCGAGGGCGACGTAGAGAATCTGTCCATCCTTCGAGAAGACCAGAGCACAGGGATGCGAACTGGGACCGGTGGCCGGGTCAGGCGGAAGCAGCGGAAGTGTGGAGACAACCTTGCCTGACTTCAGATCGAGCTGAGCCAGCGCGGAGCCATTCCAGAGAGCGACATACGCAAAGCGCTGGGCTGAGTCGACAGCAATAGCAATTGGGTAATTCGCTGGGACGATGCGCTTGGTGGAGAGATCAAAGCGGCGAAGGATTTTGCCGCTGGCGGTATCGACTTGCAGCACATCGTCGGAGAAGTTATCGGAGACCAGAAGTTGTTCTGCGCCATCCG
>JAEKKE010000697.1 GCA_019510535.1 Acidobacteriota bacterium | reverse complement strand
TGCTGCCTTGGATCTTTTACTGGATGGGAAGCATCAGGCAGGGAACGCCGGCCTGTGATCTTGAATCAAACGTGTTGGAGCATTCTCCTTTGGAGCATTCTCCTTCGGAGCATTTCTCCTAAGGTATCGCGCGGAGTATCGGGGTCCCCAGCGAACTCGTTCGCTGGGGTGAAGTGTTGGCTGTTTGCGCCGTCTTCCTGCGGAGAAAATGGCATTCGCAGATTTTTCCAAAGCTACAGTATTAGGAGAATTGCTCTAGAAGGAGTGGCGTGAAGGTACTCGGAGTCCTGATTCTTATTCTGTTGTTGGTCGCGGCCGCGGGAGCGTATCTCCTGCTGACGCCCTTCGGTCCTTCCACCGAAACCTTCGTCGATATCCCCGCCGGTACCGGCGTTCGCGGCATCGCCGGCTCCCTGGAACGTGCCGGTGTGGTTCGCAGCCGTTACGCCTTCGAGGCCTGGCACACCTATCAGCACGGTACGCTGAAGGCCGGCGAGTATCGGTTCGACCATCCGGTAACCGTCCGCGAGATCTACGACCGTCTGGCCCGCGGCGATGTCTACACCATCTCGGTCACCGTTCCGGAGGGCTACAACCTCTTCGATATTGCGACAGCGGTGCAGCATGCCGGGCTGGGTACCGCCGATGCCTTCCTTGCCGCCGCGCGTGCGAACACCGCCCTGATCAGCGACCTCTCGCCTGATGCCAAGTCGCTGGAGGGCTATCTCTTCCCCGAAACCTACAAGTTTTCTCGCCATGCGACGCCGGAACAGATGCAGGCCGCGATGGTGAAACGCTTCCGGCGCGAGGCTACCTCCCTGGGGCTGACAACCGACGTCGCGCGCACCGTGACCATGGCTTCGCTGGTCGAAAAAGAGGTGCGTGTCGATGCCGAACGCCCCCTGGTTGCCGGGGTCTTCGTCAACCGGCTGGCCAAAGGCATCCCGCTGGCCACCGATCCCACCGTGATCTACGCCGCTCTTCTTGATAATCGTTGGCGGGGCACCATCTACCGCTCCGACCTGGACTATGACTCGCCCTACAACACCTACCGGCACACC
>JAEKKE010000698.1 GCA_019510535.1 Acidobacteriota bacterium | reverse complement strand
TGGCTTTTGGCGCTGGGTCTCGGCGCCTTGTTCTGGGTCACGCTGCAAAACGTGGTCAACGCTCACAGGAGCATCGTGCTCCGTCGCGTCGGCGAGCTGCTCGCCGCCCAGGCGCCGGTCTTGGCGCTGCTCGCGCTGCCGGTGGTCGTTCCCATCTTCATGAGCCACTCGTCGATTTACGCCTGGTCGGACGCGCACGAGGTGCAGAGCGAGCCGCTCTTGCAGCACAAGTCGCCTTACCTCAACCCGACGTTCTTCTTGATCCGCTTCATCGTCTACTTCGGCTTCTGGACGCTACTGTCACGCTACTACCTGAACAGCTCGCTCGCACAGGACGCCAGCAAAGATGGAAATTCCATCATGGGCAAAATGCGCGCGATCTCCGGCCCCGCCATGATCGGCTGGGGCCTGACGATGACGTTCGCCGCCTTCGACCTTTTGATGTCGCTGGACAAAATGTGGTTCAGCACGATGTTCGGCGTCTACTTCCTCGCTAGCTGCGTGCTCAGCATCAACTCCTTTTTGCCACTCGCGGCGATGTGGCTGCGTAGGCGTGGCGTGCTCGCCAAGAGCGTAACGACCGAGCACTATCACGACCTCGGCAAGATGATGTTCGCCTTCACCATCTTCTGGGCGTACATCGGCTTCTCGCAGTTCATGCTGCTCTGGTACGCGAACATCCCGGAAGAGACCGACTGGTTCAAGCACCGCTTCGTCGGCGGCTGGTTCGGCGGCTGGGGCTTGCTCAGCGCGGTGCTACTGTTCGGGCACTTCGTGATCCCGTTTTTTGGTCTGTTGTCGCGCCACATCAAACGGCGCAGGCCGACGTTGGCCTTCTGGGCCATCTGGCAGCTTGGGATGATTTACCTCGATATGTACTGGCTGGTGATGCCGAACGCGGACGCCGCCGGCCCACCCTTTGGCTTGATCGACGCAGCCTGCCTGATCGGCGTGCTCGGCGTGTTCATCGCCGGCGCCGCGCTGCGCGCCAAGAACCTCAACCTCATGCCCACGAACGACCCGCGGCTAGAAAAATCGCTAGCCTTCACCAACCTCTGAGCCATG
>JAEKKE010000361.1 GCA_019510535.1 Acidobacteriota bacterium | reverse complement strand
GTGAGCCTTACACCGACACAAGCAACTCCACAGAGACCGGAGCTTCGGTCAAAGCCGAAGACAGGATCGTCGGCGCGCTGAACCTTATTGCAGGCCTCGAAGCACAGAACCCTGGGCAGAACAACATCATCACTGCGCCTTTCGACTTCTGCACCAGCTCCGGCGGAGTTGGCATCAACCAGATCAAGCTGGGCTACGGCGCTACGTATGTCATCGGTTACAACGCCTACCATAACCGCCTGAATGTCGCCGCCATGCAGAATCAGCACGGCTCCAGTGGCCAGCACGGAACCGCGAATACCTATAACTGGATTCAGAACAATGGCCTGAACCTTGCACAGGACACAGACCACGGCAATCATATGACCCTGTTCGAAGCGCTGACGCACTCGGCGGAGGTCTGTACCCAAGCAAATAATTCGTCCTGGAACAGCATCACCTATATCGCGCAGGCCGGCTCTCCTACGGTGAAGTTCAACGCAACGCCGTCGCAAAATAACGCCAATACAGTTGTCGGCCTCAGCAGCGGCACACCGGCCGCATATGCACAGCTTGCGGCCATTGTGCGCTTCAATCCCTCCGGTTTCATTGACGCCTACAACGGCAACGTTGGCGGCTATGCGGCCGTTAACTCGATTCCCTACACCGGCGGGACCAAATACAGCTTCTGGATGGTTCTCAATATTCCCAACCAGACCTACGACGCCTATGTCACGCCCGACGGAGGGTCACAGGTGCAAATCGCCTCCGGCTACAAGTTCAGGTTGACCGATACCACGCTGGACCACGCCATTTTGCATGCGGAAGTCGGTACGGACAACGTCTGCAGCTTCAACCTTCCCCTGGGAGGCAACTTCCCTCAATAACTCGGCCGCGATATGGCGACCGGTTGGAACTGGGTCGCCATATCTTAATCTCCCAATTCACCTGCCATGTAGCCGAGGAAACGGAGACGGACTATCATGGTTGCGCGATGAAGGCACCCACATTGCTCCTCCTCCTCAGTGCTCTTCCCCTCGCGGCGCAGCAACGGCCCGCGATCAACGGCATCTCCCATATCGCCGTCTATGCGCGCGATATGGCCGCCGCACAGCGATATTACGAACATGACATGGGCTTGAAGAAGGCGACTGATCCGGAGAACTCGGCCGGCACACGTTATTACGTTAATGCGACGCAGTTTGTGGAGGTTCTACCCCTGCCCGCACAGGCTGGCATTAACCGGCTGGATCACCTTGCTTACAAAACGGTCGACGCCGTAGGCCTGCGGTCGTATCTCGCTGCGAAGCAAATCGAGGTGCCGGCAACGATTCAGACGCTGAACGATGGATCAAAGACCTTCGCTGTGAAAGACCCCGAAGGTAACACAGTGGAGTTCGTACAGCCCGGGAAAGCAGACCTTAGCGGCGCACAGCCCATCGGCACGAGGATCATCCATCTCGGCATGGTGGTGCATGACCGGGCGAAGGAAGACACCTTCTATCGTGAGATTCTCAACTTCCGTCCTTACTGGTACGGAGGCGGTACCGACGGCCGTACTTCCTGGGTTTCGCAACAGACACCCGATGCCAACGAGTGGGTGGAATACATGTTGCCGCGCGAGGGCCAGGAACTGACACAGAAACAGGCGGGCGTGATGAACCACTACTCTATTGGCGTCGTGAATATGGAGCAGGCCGTCTCAACGCTGGCGGCGCAGGACCGCCTCAGCACCGAACACAGCCCCATGCAGATTGGCCGTGACGGAAAATGGCAGTTCAACTCTTACGATGATGAAGGCACACGCACGGAGCTGATGGAGTTCACGCCGGTGATGACGCCATGCTGCTCGCCCATCACTGCGCCGCACCCGAAGCCGTAGCTCGTGGGCGCTATAACGATACTTGCTCACAAACGGAGGCACGACGACGGATGCGTACTGCAACCTATCTCTGCGCAGCGGTACTGCTTGGCAGCACGATCCTGGCGGCAGGCCAGTCACCGGAGATCCCCAAACACGGACGCGCGGTGAAGTTCTTTGACGGGAAGGACCTGAAAGGCTTCGATACGTTCCTCACCAGCGAGGGGCTGAACTCCGACCCCAATCACGTCTTCACCATCGAGAACGGTGTCGTGCACGTTTCAGGCATGGAAATGGGTTACTTCATCACGAAGCAGGAGTACTCCAACTACTATCTACGCGCCGAGTTCAAGTGGGGCGAAGGCACCTACGGTTCACGGCAGGGCAAGGCGCGTGACAGCGGCATTCTCTATAACATCCAGGGACCCAATAAAGTCTGGCCCCGGTCGGTCGAGTTCCAGATCAATGAGGGATGCACCGGCGACTTCTGGATGACAGACGGCGCAGCACTGACGGGCAAGGACGGGACACGTGTAACCGGTCCGGACGGCAAAGCTCTGAAGATCGATCGCTTCAACAAAGGGCCCTATCAGAACGTGGTCGGGTACCGCGACCCGGTAAACGAAGTCGAGAAGCCACACGGCGAGTGGAACGTATTAGAACTGGTCAACCGCAATGGTCATGTCTGGCAGTACGTAAACGGCAAACTCGCCAACGAAGGGACGAACGCGTTCCCTTCGAACGGCAAGATCCTTTTCCAATCAGAGGGCGCCGAAATCTACTTCCGCAACATGAAGCTGTACCCGCTTAAGTAATGCGGATACAGCTGCGCCGTTGTCTTAAGCGCCGAAGACGTTCTGCAGATAGGCATTGAGGAACTTGCGGTTCGGATCGTACCGCTGGGCCAGTGCGCGGAAGTCGTTAAGCCGCGGGTACAACTGGCTGAGCCGCTGATGCGACATGGTGAATACCTTCGCCCAGTGCGGACGGGCCTCAAAGGGCGCAAGCTTCTCTTCAATCAGGGGAAGAATGCTCCGCACCGCCTTCTCTTCCGGCTTCCAGGTGAAGTGGATCGCCACGGAATCGCGCTTGTACGCCGTGCTGAGCCACAGGTCGTCCGCGGCGATGGTGCGCAACTCAGTAATGAAAAGATGGGGCGTTATTTTGTCGCGCAACTGCTCTACCGCCAGAATGGCCTTGTACGCCTGCGCGCGCGGAACAAAATACTCTGATTGCAATTCCGCCCCACTGGAAGGCGTGAAGTTCATACGGAAGTGAGGAAGACGCTCGTACCATGGTCCCGGAACTCCGAGTTGCTCGGTGCAATTCTCCGGGGAGTGTCCGGCGAGGGGATGGAGTTTCGTCTTCTGCAGCGTAGCTCCATAAAAGAGCGGCGGCAGGTTCGGCGTAGCCGAACCGGTAATGCTCTGTTTCAGCCACACCTGGGTCGCGCGATGATGCTGCCAGTCGGTAAACAGACTGACGCTATAGCCGGAACCAAAGATCGCGTCCAGGTTATGTTCCAGTTGGTCGAACGACAAATTCTCATAGACGATCTGCGAGATCTGAAACGTCGGCACCACGGCCAGCGTAATCCGGGTGATGACACCCAGCGCTCCCAGCGCCACGACGGCTCCATTGAACTCGTCAGAGTTGGCCGCACGGGAAAGTGTCTTGAGTTGCCCTGTACCGTCCACAAACTCGATGGCGCGGACCGCCGTGGAGAGATTTCCGTTATGTACACCGGAACCATGCGTAGCTGTAGCGCATGCTCCGACTACAGAGACATGTGGCAGTGAGGCCAGATTATGGACAGCAAACCCTTGTGCATCGAGCCACGGCGCCAGTTTGCCGTAGGTCACACCTGCCGCAACCGTAACCGTGCCCACCGCCTTGTCCAGCGTCATTTCTGTCATGTTTTTGAGCGAGATCTGGTCGCCGGAGGAGTCGGCGATATCGTTGAACGAATGACGTGCTCCCAGCGCCTTGGCGTTTGATAGCGATGTGATCAGCCGCTGCACCTCCTGCGCGCTGCCGGGTTCGTCCAGCCGTGCCGCCTTATAGGTGTAGTTGCCCGCCCAGTTGGTTCGGTTCCCCTTAGCCGCCGCCTCTTTGGACGCCTGCCCGACGCCCATCCGCGAGAGCAAAGCCCCCGCCATCACGGAACCAGACGCCTTCAAAAACTCACGTTTATTCATCCTCGCGCCTTTCTTTATAGCCAGTCACACTGCGGCTATGTCGCTTGGTAGCGGTCGCAGTTTGTTTCATTCCTCAACCGAAATGCTTCACTGCTCGTTGCGGAGCGTTCCGATGCTAGTAAAGGTTCGCAGACATCGTCAACAACGCCTCTACACCTGGAGCCAGACGAATTACTTTGATGCACTGCCAGCGCGCGCAATCGATGTGATGGGTAATGCCATCACATCGATTGCGCTGAGGCGGCTGCATTTCGGTCAAGAAATAAGTCGTGTTACGATATAAATGTAATGAAACGCTGCCCCAGAACGGTTGAACGGAGCCAGATCCAGCTACTGGCTCCGTTCCATCCCGAAATCAGGCGTTTTCTGCAACTTAGTGAACAAGCTGCAATGAAGACGGCCCTGCGGCCGCAACAGCATCTGCACTTGTTGCAAACTTCCGGCGCTCCGGATGGCACC
>JAEKKE010000360.1 GCA_019510535.1 Acidobacteriota bacterium | reverse complement strand
CTGCAATATGTTTTGAGTTGCTTCGTTCTACAGGATGAGCGAAGCGCATGACGCACGAGATGAGCCTCGACGAGCAGAACCGGTTCCTTACCGAGACGATGGAGCGCGATAAGCCGCGTCTGCGCAGCTTCATTCGCCGACGGGTGAAGGATGCCGACCAGGCCGAGGACATTCTGCAGGAGGTCTTCTACGAGTTGGTGGAGACCTACCGGATGATGAAGCCGGTGGAAACGGCTACCGGGTGGATGTTCACCGTCGCCCGAAACCGGATCACGGATATGTTCCGGAAGAAGACGCCGGAGTCGCTGCAGCAGCCGGTGATGGACGACAGCGCGCTAACGCTCGAGGATCTATTGCCCTCGCGCGATGCAGGACCGGAAGCAGCGTATGCGAGAGAGGTTTTGATGGACCTGATCGAAGAGGCTCTGGATGAGCTGCCGGAGGCACAGCGCGAGGTATTTATTGCGCATGAGATCGACGGGCTGAGTTTCAAAGAAATATCCGCCGCGACCGGTGTGGGTGTAAGCACGCTGCTCTCGCGCAAACGGTATGCCGTACTGCATCTGCGGGAGCGGCTGGAAGAGATGAAAGACGTATTTGAAAGCAGGTAGGCGATGAAAAAGCCATTCAAAATTGTGAAGGTGTTGCTGATCGCGGCAGTGGCCGCAACGGTTGTTGGATTTGCGGTCATGTTGCTGTGGAATGCACTGATGCCGGCGATCTTCGCCCTGCCCCGCATCACCTACTGGCAGGCACTCGGGCTCTTTGTTCTTGGCAAGCTGCTCTTCGGCGGCTTCCACGGCCGCAGGCATCATGACGGCTACCGCTGGGGACGTCATATGCGCGAGCGCTGGGAACAGATGTCTCCGGAAGAGCGCGAGAAGTTACGTGAGGGCCTGCGCGGCAGCCGCTGCTGGCCAGGACATCCCGGATACCGCCGGGGACCGTGGGGACGCGGCGATGAGATTCCGGAAAAAGAGGAGGTGAAGCGTGGATGAACAGACATTGAACGCCAACCTGCTGATACCGCGGCTGGCGGAGCTGGAAGCAGAGAACGAACGGCTGCGGCAGATGCTGGCGGAGTTGTTGATGACGAATCAGGTGTTGCGGCAGGGGCGTGGATCTCTAGAGCGTGAGACGAAGTCGTTATTGAGGGCGTAAAGTCCGGCTAAACAACAACGAAACCCATGCACCGGGTGCCCCACATACGCGAAGCTTATGTGGGAGATCGAGCGAAGCTCGATACATGTTTGATTTGTCATTTCGTAGCGCAGCGGAGAAATCTGCTGGTCCGAAAACCTATAGCGGGCCTTTCAACGGCCGAGAACTATGCCATATCGGCTCACAAACATTGACCTCAGCGGCTGAAGCCGCATCCTTTCGGGCGCGTTTCTACGGCATGGCTGAAGCCATGCCCTTAAGCAAGACATTCGCGCGATGCGCCAATACCCATGTCCCCGAGGGACATGGGGCACCCAGTGCACGGGTAATTCCGGCAGCGTGCAAACTAAGCTGCAGTTCCCTTCAAGCCCAGCTCTTCTGCGCGGGCCTGCAGGGCTGTCAGGCAGTTGCTGATGTGATCGTCGAGTGGAATAGCCAATAGCTCTGCGCCGAGTGTCATGTCTTCCCGCTTCACGGCGCGGGCGAAGGCTTTGTCTTTCATCTTCTTCTTAACGCCTGCCACCTCGACCTCAAAGATCGACTTGCTTGGCTTCACCAAGGCACACGCCGTTAGAAAACCTGCGAGTTCGTCACAGGCGAAGAGAGCGCGCTCCAGGTGGGTCTCTCGCGGCACGCCGCTGTAGTCCGCGTGGGACAAGATGGCGCGGCGGATCTCTTCAGGCCAGCCCTGTTCCGCCAGCACTTTCTCACCGACGAAGGGATGTTCTTCGAGCGATGGATGCCGGTCATAGTCGAAGTCGTGCAGCAGGCCGGCGATGGCATATTTCTCTGTGAACTCGGCGGCCTCATCTCCGCTTAAGCCCAGCCGTTCCGCCTCGTGGGCGCCGTAGAACTCTGTGCAGGCCTCCACGGCAAGTGCATGCTTGATCAGGCTGGCAGACTCGGTCCACTCCTTCAATACTTCCCATGCGCGATCTCGGGTATATGGGTTCATGTGAGACATAGTAAAGAACTTTGCCTCCCATCTGAAAAGCGGGTCCTTCGTTACGGCTGGAGCCTTCACCCAGGACGACAACGGAGGAAAACTGCCTATTTTTCCTCAGGTGCTTACTCTCATTGCAGAAACAAGTTACTTTCTTGGTTCTTTTTCGGGTTTTCTCCCTGTTTTAGCTAATAATCACCGGGATTCCCCTTGACTAAGCAGTAACTGGGTGTCAATCTAGGCACATCCACGCCGTCCAGACATTGACGGGTGGGCGGGTCCCTTGCTCTGGCGACTTCGCGACAAATTAAATATGGCAACCATGATGGCTCCCGTCGAACAGCGGGAAGTTCTTCGTTGCGATCACTGCAGTCTGGTACAGTTCCGGACGGCAAATGCGCTGTGCCGCCGCTGCCACAAGCCGCTTGAGGCTGATGAGCCAGAGGTAGCACCGGCTCCCCTAGCAATCGTTCCGCCACAGCCGGCCCAGGAAGGCTCGCTGCAGGTAGCGACCGCTGTGCGTGATCTGCGCCGCGTCCGCAACCTGTCACAGCGCCAGTTGGCGACACGCATGAGCGTGCCGCGTACCTACATCTCAAAGATTGAGAATGGCAAGGCGATGCCGACACTCGGCTCGCTGCAGCGGCTCGCTACCGCGCTGCAGGTCGATATCTCGGCGCTGCTGCGTGACTCGCGCTCGCGCCGCACCGATGAGGCTGCTGTGCTGATGGCGGATCCGTTTCTGGCGGAGATCGCCGGCTACGTCAGCCAGTTGGACAGCCTGCAGCGCTCCATCTTCATGAATCACGTCCGTGAGCTTGCGAGCGGACGCCGGAAGATGGCGTAAGCAAGGCAGTACCTGCTTTCTCTCTCCAAGATCCCGCGGAGGATGTTTACGCATCCTCCGCGGACCCGCTCCGCTGCAACGACGCTTCGGTCTCAGCGCTTCAGCTTTCAGGACCTGGAAGCGAGATAGGTCTGCAGCACACGTTCGAAGTTTGAGAGCCATGCCGGATGTGCCGGCCATGCGGGAGCTGTCACCAGCTTTCCATCCACAACCGCCTCGGTCATCCCGATCGGCTGATACGATCCTCCGGCCAGCTTTACCTCTGCAGCACACGCCGGATACGCACTGATCTTTTTCCCCTGCAGCACGCCCGCCGCGGCAAGAATCTGCGGACCATGACAGACAGCCGCCACCGGTTTGCCCGCCTCGAAGAAGTGGCGCACAGCTTTCAGAACGTCTTCATCCGTTCGTAGATACTCCGGCGACCGGCCACCTGGGATCACCAGGCCGTCATACTGCGCAGCGTCCACCTCGGCGAAGGTGGCGTTCAACATGAAATTGTGGCCGCGCTTCTCGCTGTAGGTCTGGTCGCCTTCGAAGTCGTGAATCGCCGTGCGGACAAACTCGCCCTTGCTTTTCTTCGGACAGACCGCATCGACGGTGTGTCCAAGTACCTGCAGAGTCTGGAACGGCACCATGACTTCATAGTCCTCAACGTAGTCGCCAACCAGCATGAGCAGCTTTGCGTGAGCCATGACTTCTCCTTCGATGGTTACTTAGCCTAGAGCGTGTCATCAAATTCCTGCCGTCAGCGTTGCGAGCGAATTTTCGCCGCAACCCGGAGGGCCGGGGCAGATTTTCTTCACCCCAGCCAGCAAGGCTGACTGGGACCCGATTCCCGATCTCTTCGTCGCTCCAGTAGGCCAGCTACAGTTCACTCCTCGCTCCTCGATCTGAAGAAAAATCTGCTCCCGGCGCCTGACTGGCACGAATTTGATGACACGCCCTATCGTTTTGCGGTGAGTTCCGGAGCATTGAGGTCGAGCTTCTCCTCGACCTGTTGCTCATTCCATCCTGGCAGGTTCTGTGAGCCGACAATCAGCCGTGCGCCATCCTTGAAGAAGAGATAGGTGTACGCCCACTGGCGGAAGACTGAGAGCCGGCTGCGGAAGTTGATGAGGAAGCTGATGTGGATCACCAGCCAGACCATCCAGGCGAGAAAGCCGGAGAGGTGCGCCTTGAAGGGCCAGATCACCTTGGCGACCGCCGCCTTGCGGCCGATGGTCGCCATATCGCCCTTGTCGAAGTAGTGGAAGGGGATGCGTTTCTCACCATTGAGATCGTTGTGGATGAGTTTTGCTGCATGCGCTCCCATCTGCATGGCCGGCTGCGCGGTACCGGGGATCTGGCGGCCGTCTTCCTCCACATGCGCCAGGTCACCGCAGATGAAGATCTCCGGATGGTTCTTCGGATTTGAGGTATTGGTCAACCAGGACGCAACCGCGCCGGTCGATTTCTACGCCAAGCAGCCTTCCGAGCGGTGAGGCTTGCACGCCTGCAGCCCATAGAGTCACGACGGTATCAATCCGCCTTGCGTCCGGTCCACTGCCCAAAATCACGTACCCCGGCTGGACATCGGTGACGTGCTGTCCGGTCAGGACCTGAACTCCAAGGTCGTTGAGCTGACGGACAGCGCTCTCGCGCAGATCCTCCGGGTACGCCGCCAGAATGCTGGGCGAGCCCTCCAGAATCAGAACCTTGGCCTGCGATGGATCGATGTGGCGGAAGTCACGACGCATGTATAACTTGGCGATATCGGAGATGGCGCCGGCAAGCTCTACGCCGGTCGGTCCGCCGCCGATGATGGCGAAGGTCAGCTCCGGGTGCGTGCCTTTTTCAAGCATCTCGCGCTCGGCGAGCTCGAAGGCCAGCAGCACCCGCCGGCGGATCTCCACAGCGTCTTCGATCGTCTTGAGACCAGGAGCCAGTTTGCACCACTCATCCCGCCCGAAGTAGGAATGCGTCGAGCCGGTGGCGACGATCAGATAGTCGTAGGTGAGTTGTGCACCCGACCGCAGGTCAACCCGTCTGCGGTTAACGTCAAAGCTGATGGCTTCATCCATCAGCA
>JAEKKE010000359.1 GCA_019510535.1 Acidobacteriota bacterium | reverse complement strand
CTGGTGCAGAGCGCAGGTGAAGAACGGAAGCGCCAGCGCTCACACGGCGTGGCATATACCGCCGGTATCGTTGTCTCGTTCTGGGCGATCGTGGCGCTATTGCTGCTACTGCGTGCCGGCGGAAGCCAGCTCGGCTGGGGATTCCAGTTGCAGTCGCCAGGGTTCGTCGCGGTGCTGGCGGCCTTCCTCTTCCTCTTCGGTCTTTCGCTGGCTGGGATGTTCGATATTGGCCTGTCGCTGACGAGTGTCGGCGGTGGTCTGGCGGCAAAGCAGGGATATACGGGAAGCTTCTTCACCGGTGTGCTGGCAACGATCGTAGCTACGCCGTGCACCGCTCCGTTGATGGGCGCTGCCATCGGATTTGCTCTGGCGCAGCCTGCGTGGGTCACTTTCGCGATCTTTACCGCGGTAGCGCTGGGATTGGCTCTGCCGTACATGCTGCTTTGCCTGCAGCCTGCCTGGACGCGGATTCTGCCGCGGCCGGGAGCCTGGATGGAGACGCTGAAGGAGTTCACGTCGCTCCTTCTCTTTGGCACCGTGGTGTGGCTGGTCTGGGTCTTCGGCCGGCTCTTCGGTGAGGACGGCGTAGATCGCGCCGTGCGTCTGCTCGCCGGCCTGTTACTGATTGCCGTTGCCGGTTGGGCCATGCGCCGCTGGCAGGGCAAGTGGCTTGGCGTTGCTATTGCTGTGCTGCTGATTATTGGCGGCGTAGCGATTCCTCTTACCGGCCAGAAGGCCGCGGCAGAAGAGAAGGCTCGCTGGGCTCCCTGGAGCGAGGCGGCCGTACAGCAGGCTCATAGTGAAGGCAAGGCGGTCTTTGTGGACTACACCGCAGCCTGGTGCCTTAGCTGCCAGGTGAATGAGCGCGTCGCATTGAACTCCGACGACGTGCAGGCTCGCTTCAAGAAGGGCAATGTGGTCCTGATGAAGGCGGACTGGACCAAGTACGATCCCGCCATTACGGAAGCGTTGCATACGGTGGGACGCAGCGGTGTTCCGACGTATGTGATCTATCCTGCGGGTGGTGCGGCAAAGCCCGATGTTTTGCCGGAACTGTTGAGCAAGAGCATTGTGATCGACGCATTGGACAGGGATTTGACGGACAAGGACCTGAAATGAGCCCAAACAAGAGCGCAGATGAGCTGGCGATACGGCAGGTGGTCGCCGACTGGATCCAATTCACCGTGGAAGAGCGGGTCGAAGAACTGATGGACCTGATGACCGACGACATGCTCTTTCTGACAACGAAGTTTCCGCCGATGACTAAAGCCGAGTTTGAGAAAGGAACCCGCGAGATGGTGGGTAAGGCCAGGATTGTTCCTCAAGCCGACATCAAAGAGGTTCAGGTTGAAGGAGACTTCGGCTGGTTATGGCAGGAGCTGACTGTGAACGTCGTCATGGAAGGCAAAGAGCCGATGGTTATGAAGGGCAGGACGATGGGAATCTATCGCAGATGCGAGGACGGCAAGTGGCGTCTGATGCGTGATGCGAACATGATGCCGTAGGACAAACAGGCAGGGCTTACTTTTTGTCATTCGCTGCGAAATGACAAAAGGAAAGATCCTCGAAATCTCCGGTAGGCTACTGCTCGTGATAGTTAACCATCAAGCCGCCGTCGACCACATACGTGCTGCCGGTGATATAGCCTGCTTCGTCTGAAGCCAGAAAAGCAGCCAGAGCTGCGACATCGTCGGTCTCCCCCAGGCGGTTGAGGGGGATGTTCCGCAACAGTGCGTCCAGCTTGGGTTTGTCTGCGAGCAGGGAACGATTGATCGGCGTGGCGATCGCTCCGGGCGCAATGTTGTTGATCGTGATATTGAGCGGGCCGAGCTCTACCGCAAGATTACGGGTAAGCATACGCAGACCGCCTTTACTGGCGCAGTACGTCGAGAAATGAGGAAAGGCCATGTCTTCATGGACGGAGGAGATGTTGATGATCCGTCCGGGCCTTTTTGTGTCTCGCAGGCGGCGCACGAAGGCCTGGGTCGTAAAAAAGACGCCCTTGAGATTAACGTCGAGCACCTTGTCGTAGTCTTCCTCGGTGACATTCCAGAAGTCGGCGCCTTTCTCAACACCGGCGTTATTCACCAGAATGTCGCATCCGTCGAAGTGTGCCCAGGTCTCATCGATCAGAGATTGGGTGTCGGATACCTTCGACATATCGGCATGGACGATGAACGCACGGCCGCCGGCCTGTTCGATCTGCGACTGTGTTGTTTCGGCGCCTTCGGCATTTCCGCTGTAATTGATAACAACTGCCGCTCCTTCGGCGGCCAGGCGGATGGCAATATCCTGCCCGATGCCGGAGGAAGAGCCGGTAACGATGGCGACTTTGTCCTTAAGACGCATTACCTGCCTTGGATGCTATCTTCTCGCTTTAAAGAAGCCGCGCAAAATTTCACCACACTCCTCTGCCAATAGGCCCGATACCACATCCACGCGATGATTGAGTTGAGGGTGGTTCATGACTGAGAGGACGGAGCCGCATGCGCCTGCCTTCGGGTCAGGCGCGGCGTAGACCAGCCGGGCAATACGGGCGTGCAGGATGGCTCCGGCGCACATGGCGCAGGGCTCCAGCGTCACGTAGAGCGTGCATCCGCTGAGACGATAATTGGAGAGGGCCCTCCCAGCTTCTCGCAGGGCAACGATTTCAGCATGAGCAGTCGGATCCTGGTCGCGCAATACACGATTCTGCCCGCGTCCCACGATCTCTCCCGTTGGGGAAACGACAACGCAGCCGATGGGGACTTCGCCGCCCAGCTCCGCAGCGTGAGCCTCTTCGATGGCTGCATTCAGGTAATCGAGATCCTCTGGCACAGCTTCTGTTGTACTACTTCGCCACTTCCGGGGCAGGAGTCTCGCTCAGATACTCCTTGCTCAGAGTCTTCTTCTCGGTGGCGAGGGGCAGAAGTGTGGGATAGAACTGCACGAAGGTCGTGTCAACGGCTCCATGAGCCTGATGGCAGGTGTAGCAGCTCGCGGTCTGAGGAACCCGCGATGCCGGCGTTCCGCCAGGCTTGCCGCCGACATAAAAGGCCCACTCGTTCTTGTCCTTCACATGTATCTCAGTGCGGAGCACGCTGGTGCTTTGCGTGTGTCCGCTCTTGTTGATGGAGACCGGGTTCTCCGCCGTGCGCACTTCGAGAACGAGCGTGGTCTTCTCAGGCCACATGCCAGTTTGCAGAAAGCTGCGATAGGCACTTGGGTTGACGAAGACATTGTCGAAAATCGAGTGCGCCGCCGGAGCCGCGGTAGCGCTGGTGGGCTGGGTGTAGGTCATATCAATGCCGGAGGTCAGGTAGATCCATTCACGGTAGTTGACCGGCACAACCAGCTTGCCATCGGCGGTATAGGTGGGGGCGTCCATCGGAGCAGTGGTCTGGGCGCCTGCGGTGAGCAGAAGGCTGGAAGCGAGAACAGCACGGCGAAGCATAGCACGGTCTCCAGAACAAAAATGATTGCGGTATGCCGGGATGATACGGGACATACCGCAGATTTGTTTCAGATTTTTCGCACTGGGGAACGCCCTTAGGGCTGGGCCGGAAGAGATTCGTTATCAGGCCGCGCCCACAGCGTATTGAAGTTGTTCTGGAAGTGCTGGATGCTGGAGCCGTCGCGAAGAATGATGAGGTCGTTGTCCTGGCGTTTCTCACCCGTAGGGGAGAAGTTGGCGGAACCGGTTCGCACGAAGCGTCCGTCAACACAGTAGGCCTTCAGGTGCATGAGCGTCCGTGAATGCTTTACCAGCACCTGCACATTGGCGGTATGCGCCAGCCTCAGCAGGGCAGAGTTGGCATCGCCGGTGTCGTCAGTATCCTCATCGCTGTCGGAGTTCCGGGCGCGAGAGTTTTTGACCTTGTTCGCGCGGGCTAGCTCTCCGTCGGTCTGAGTGTTATCGCGATAGATGCGAATCCGCACGCCACGGTTCGCGGCAGCCACCAGGGCATCCGCAATTGCGAGATCGGTGAGTGCATAGGCATTCATGTCGATGCTTCTGCGCGCCTGTCCAATCAAATCGACGTCCAGGTGTTCGAGGTTCTCGGCTGGGGAGTAGTGGATCTCAGCGGGGATATTGGTCGGAGTAGGCGTGACTCCGGAGAGCTGTGTGCAGCCTGTGAGAAGAACAAGAGGGAGAAATAGCGTGCAACGGGCATTCATGCTTCGACGAGTGTATTGCTTGACGCAAAGATGGAGCTGAGGAAAAAGCGGAGCTTAGTTCTAACTGCCCTCATATGTCATCTCGGTTAAACGAGATCGTTGGCCAGCGCATGCCGTCGTCCGTTCATTACACATCCGACAGGTTCGTGCGCCGCTGAACATCGCATCGTAGGAGTATCGACAAACTCATTTGGCCTGAGACTGCCAAAAGTATGGCTGAAATGGGTGGGAGCAGCGGGCTTCAGCCCGCTGATAAAGGCGCAAAGTAGATGGGCTTTACAGGTTGCGGAAAAACTCATGTCAGGTTCTTTTTTTTCTTCGCTCGAGGTGCTAGTAAGTAGATATGCGAGGGGATCGTGAGCTT
>JAEKKE010000358.1 GCA_019510535.1 Acidobacteriota bacterium | reverse complement strand
TCTATTTTGCGTTGGCAGCAGCTCAGGCAAGGGCAGGGAACGACACTGAAGCGATCCACTGGTATGACGAGGCGATCAAACAGCCCGATCACACGCCGGCAATGCTGAGAGAGCAGGCGGCGGCGCTTGCCCGTCTGCACCAGCTGCCGCAAGCGCTGCAGGTTGCTGGAAACGCCGTCGACGCAGCCCCGAACGATGCCGTCGCCTATACCACGCTGGGAAATATTCAGCTTCAGGCGGGGAACGTGCAGCAGGCGCAACAGGCGCTCGAGCGCGCCCTGGCACTGGACCCCGAGATGGCTGACGCACAGAACCTGATGGGGCTAACCTACACGCGACTTTCCAAACCGGATGATGCGGCACGCAATTTTCGGAAAGCATTACAAATCGATCCCGGTCTGACCGAGGCAAGAATCAATCTCGCGGTGCTCCTTGCAGACCAGGGCGATATGGAAAAGGCGGAAACTGCCATGCAATCGCTACTGCGCACAAACCCGGAGTCCGCGAATCTCCATCATCGTTATGCCCTGGTGCTGGCTTCGAGCAAGCAGTGGGCTAAGGCAACGGAGCAGATGCAGCAGGCCATTCACATCGAACCGCGGTCCGCGATCCTCTATGCCGACCTTGGAGACATCTTCGTCGCTGCAGGTAAGATCGATGCCGCAGCCGTGCAGTATCGCCAAGCCATCGCTCTCGACTCTCGCCAACTGAAGCCACATCTCGGACTTGCATCCATCCTCATGGCACAGAACAAGTCCGCCGCTGCGGAGGACGAATATCGCCTTGCCGCTGCAGCCAGCCCGCAAAACGGAGAGGCCCACTTGGCACTTGCCGACCTCGCACTTCGCAGAGGCTCGCCGATGGAGGCCAGGCAACAGCTCGAGCTGGCATTAAAGAGCGACGATCCATCCGCTCGGCAGATGGCGTACCGTTTGCTCTCAGGTCACCGGTGACCACGGAAGAACGATTGGATTCGAATTACAGGAATGTGATATATCAGATGTTAATCGGTCAATTTCTCCAGGAACGCGTCCGCTGAGCGTCACGCACCTGGGCAGTTGTATCGGCAGTCTTCGCTTCTATTTCGAACAATTTTAGGCGCTCGTTGCGGTTAGGAACGATCCGGGCAAACATCATCGATGCCCAGGGAGAGCTACATCCGTATCGCACTTTATTTCGAGATGCCGGAGCATTTTCCCTGTGGGTGAGCGTAGGGCTTCCACATCTATGGGCGTTTTCCGCAATGAAAACGCCGCTGCACGATCCTTCCGGGATACCCAGCAACAGGGAAAATGCTCTAAAGAACCTGATCCCTGTTCCTTACGGGCCGCTCTGCCGGCTGCGAGACTCAGAGACACTCACTGAGCCAGAGGAGCAAATCTCCATCTTGGATCTACCGTAAGAGGACTCACTGGAGTCCTTTAGCAGATTGAAAACACGCATCACCCTGATCCTGACTTCTGAGAGGGCAGCATGAGTGAGTGTGATTGGCTGTATTTGGCGGAACATGTATCTCCAGTCTTTGAGGCAACGACGACGGGCGCACACCTGAGAGCTTTGTTTGAAGACAGTCCCGTGGCGATCGTTGCCCTCGACGCGCGGCATGACTTTGTCATGTGCAATCGTGCGTTCCACACTCTCTTTCAGTTCTCGACCGAGGAGCTGCACGCAACCACCCTGGATGAGCTCATCACCGGGCCTGACACGACCGGGGATGCGCAGGCCTTGAGCATGGCCGTTCTACGCGGGGAGAAGGTCCACACGGTCGCGCAGCGGCGCCGCAAAGACGGCATGATGGTCGACGTCGAGATCTATGGGATTCCGTTGATCGTCGATGGAGTGCTCGAAGGTGTCTATGGCCTGTATCAGGACATCACGGAGCGCAACCGTGCCGAGAATGCGGTGCGACGGATGGCAAATACCATCGACACTCTGCAGTTGGAAGAGCGCCGCAGAATTGCGCGCGATCTGCATGACTCCATGTCGCAGGAGCTGGCGGTGCTGAACTGGAATCTGACACTGCTCAAAGGGATGACGGCAAGTGCCGATCCCGTTCTTCGCGACATGGTCGCGCAGACGAAGGAGATTGCCCTGCAGTGCTCGTCGCGCATTCGTACAGCATCGTACCTGCTGCACCCTCCTCTTCTCGGCGAAGAGGGACTTTATCCAGTCATCGAACGACTTTCGAAAGAGTTTGAGGTGCGAAGCGGAATCGCGGTCGATCTCAACCTTCAGCTTGATCTTGGCCGATTCTCCGATGCTGTAGAGATCACGGTCTTCCGCGTGGTGCAGGAGGCACTGGCGAACGTCCTTCGCCACTCCGGCAGCCCCATCGTGCATATCACTCTTGCAAGAATCGGCGAATCTCTCATCCTTACTATCTTCGACGAAGGCAAGCGATACCACTGTGAAGTCAATGGGACTCTTCTCGCCGGCGTAGGTTTGAACAGCATGAGCGAGCGGCTGGAACAACTAGGTGGATCGCTGCGTCTGGAGCGCAGTACGAACGGCACAACCCTGATTGCATCCTTACCTGCGGAGGCGCGAACCAATGGATAACCTGCGGATCCTGATTGCAGACGATCATGAACTCATTCGTCGCGGCGTGCGGAATCTTCTGGCAGCTCGGGAGGGGTGGAACGTAATCGCTGAGGCTTCCAATGGACTCGAAGCGGCGGAGAAGATCGAGCAACTGCAGCCCGACATTGCGATTGTGGATTTCTCCATGCCGCTGCTGGACGGCTCCGCAGTGGCGTCACGCTCGGTGCAGTGCTCTCCGAAGACCTCGGTCATCGTTCTGACGATGCACGACTCCGAGCGCATTGCGTATCAGGTGTTGCAATCGGGAGCGAAGGGTTTTGTTCTAAAGTCTGACGCAGACCACAATCTGATCGAAGCCGTCAGCGCCGTATCCAGAAGCGAACACTTCTTCACCAAGACGGCGACCAATCTGCTGATGCGGGGCATCCTGAGCAAGAACGGCACGGAAAAAGCATCCGCAAAAACAGAGCCGTCGCTCTCCGCTCGCGAGGAGCAGGTGCTATGTCTGCTTGCCGAAGGTACGACGAGCAAAGAGGCCGCCGCCAGGCTTGGCATCAGTGTGCGTACGGTGGAGTCACACCGCATCCGCATCAATCGGAAGTTAGGACTGGACTCCATCGCCGACCTGGTGCGCTACGCCATCCGGCATGGCTATGCCTCGTAAGGTGCACTATCTTGACTTATCATCCTGAACGAGTGCGACGTTCCGCGGAAAACCAGCATCAGTATTGCCCGTAACGTCCCTTGACCGAGTCCAGCAATTTTGCCGAGTCATACGCCGTACCGTCTTTCAATACGATCTCGACGTTCTCGATGTCAGTGATGTTCTTCGAAGGATCTCCCTTGACGATCATCAGGTCGGCGTCCTTGCCAGTCTCGACAGACCCGATGTGTTCACTCTCCCCCAGGTAGATCGCGCCGTTCAGCGTAGCGATTCTGATGGCTTCGATCGGGGTGAAGTGGTCGTCGTTCACCAGCAGCTCCGCCTCATGCTGATCTCCAAAGCCGGGAAGTGTCGCTCCGTTGCCGGTCGGATCAAGTCCGGCCATCAGGAATCCGCCTGCCTCGACAAACTTATGCTCCAGTGCCGTCGCGTTCTTATAGTTCTGTACCTGCCGCCGTGTGAGTTCGCTCTCAGGCGCAGTGCTGCGGCGGTCGCGGCCATAGAGATACGCCTCCAAGGCCTGCGGTGTGAGTGTCGCCAGTGCCTTTGGCCGAAGTGCGGGCTTCCCAGGAAGTCCGGATTCGAAGACCGGAAGTGTGCTCGTGATCGCGACGTGATCGGCGATGAGTAGCTTGATCAGCTCCGCTGCCTCTGGGCTTTCGGGCGTCATCTTCGCAAGCGTGGCTGCACCCGTCTCCCGCGAACAGATGTCAGGCTTTTTCTCCGGATCGAGCTGGGTATTCACAAAGAAGCCATGCTCCAGGTTGTCGATGCCAAGCTCCGCAGCCTCCGGATAGCTGACGGAGCACAAATGTCCCGTGACCTTCAGATGCAGTGAGTGGGCTGTCTCAATCGCTGCCTGCAACTCGGCGCGCGTGATGTGCATATACGCCTTGAAGTTGTTCGCGCCCTGACTCGCCCAGAACTTCACAAACTCTATGGCATCCTCAGGGCCTGTGAGTGTGTGCATCTGCATAAAGATGTCGCTCACACCCTGCAGGTACGGTGCCGTCGGTTCCACATGAGGGCCGATCATGCGTCCGCTGTCGACCAGCTTGCGGAGATTGATATCCGCAAACGGCTCCACCGAGCCCGCTGTCCGGATGGTCGTAACACCGTTCGCCAGGTACATGCGTGGTGCGGAGAAGGTCATCTGTGGCAGCAGGGTCGGTCCCTCCGATCCCTGAGCATCGGTGTTCGGACGCTGGAGGTAGTAGATGTGGTCGTGCATTCCGACTAGTCCTGGAAGCACGGTGTAGCCGTTCAAATCAAAGACCTCTGCGTTCGCAGGGAGATTCACTGATGTTCCAATGGCAG
>JAEKKE010000357.1 GCA_019510535.1 Acidobacteriota bacterium | reverse complement strand
CGCTCTACTACATCACCGGCGGCACCGAATCGATGCTGCGCAACTCGCCGCTGCTCGAGATCTACAAGAAGAAGGGCATTGAGGTTCTGATTCTTGACGACGACGTCGACGAGATCGTCTTCTCGACCGTCGCGAAGTACGGCGACATCGATCTCAAGGCCGTCAACAAATCGTCTACCTCGGAAGATCTCAAGGACGAAGCCGCGCCTGAGAAGGCCGAAGAATTGAAGCCGCTGTTGGAGAAGATCAAGGCCACCCTTGGAGATGCGGTGAAAGAGGTGCGTGCTTCCTCACGGCTCGCCGACAGTCCTTCGGTCATCGTCTCCGACGAGGACGAGCCCTCAGCCCGCATGCGCCAGATGATGCAGGCGATGGGACAGACGAATCTGCCCGAGCTGCAGCCAACGCTCGAGATCAATCCCGATCACGAAATCATCCGCAAGCTGCTGTCCGATACCAGCAACGGCAAGGTAGAAGACGCCGCATGGCTGCTCTTTGACCAGGCTCTGCTACTTGAAGGTGTGCCTCTGAAAGATCCGGCTACTTTTGTGCAGCGGTTGAACCGGGTGTTGAACCAGTCGATCTAACAAGACGCCTCCCGAAAGGGAGGCGTTCTAGGTGTATCGACAAATTGGGTTGATGTGACAGCACAGAGCGTGACTGAAAATGGTGGGAGCAGCGGGGTCCCCGGCCAGCTTCGCTGGCTGGGGTGTTCAGCGGGCTTCAGCCCGCTGATAAGGGCGTAAAAGTAAATGGGCTTTAGCCCTGGGTTTCTTCTTCCCGATGGGAAAGGCCCAGGGCTAAAGCCCAATTTTTACAGGGCCCGTATACCGTGGGCTGAAGCCCACGGCTCCCACCCGGGTTCGAGCTTCGCTCGAATGAATTCACCTCAGCGAAACGGGTTCGCTGGCACCCGAATGTCCCGCCCGTTGCTGTCGCATATGGGTGCCCACCGCTCAGTGGCCGTCTCTACCCATCCAAGACTAGACTGTTGCGCAGCATTCTTGCGCTGAGTTGTGGAGGCAGATTTGTTCCCTCGTTTTCGTTCAGGCCTTAGTCGTCGGCAGTTCATGAAGTATGCAGGACTCGCTTCGGCATCACCAGCACTTGCTTCGTCGTTTGGTGACTGGCTTGGCGATCCGGCAAAGTCTATTCGCGCCGGCGAATTCCAGTTGCTTCCGCTGGGAAGCGTTCAGCCGAAAGGATGGCTCAGGCGCCAACTGGAGATTCAGGCGAACGGGCTCAGCGGGCATCTGGATGAGACTTGGCCAGACGTTGGTCCAAAGAGCGGCTGGCTCGGTGGCACCGGCGAATCATGGGAACGCGGGCCCTATTTTCTGGACGGCCTGATCCCGCTTGCGTATCTGCTCGGTGATGAGCGTCTCAAGGCGAAGGCGCAGCGGTTCGTGGATTGGACACTCAAGAGCCAGACTGCGGATGGCATGTTCGGGCCGGCCTCCAACAACGACTGGTGGCCCCGCATGGTCATGCTCAAGGCTCTTGCCCAGTATCAGGAGGCCACAGCCGATCCCCGTGTCATTCCCATGATGCAGCGTTACTTCAAGTACCAGCTCGCAGCGCTGCCGAATCGGCCGCTCACATCATGGGGAAGATTTCGCTGGCAGAACTTTCAATACAAAGAGAAGATGTCCTCTGCCCGGCTCGATCAGATGGAGAAAATGCCGGGCTTCAAAGACATCAAGCTCGCGACGCACGGTGTGAACAACGGACAGGCCATCAAGACAGGAGCCATCTGGTCGCGAGTCTCCGGCGCGGATGCTGACCGGCAGGCTGTATTGAAGATGATCGCGGAACTCGATCGTTACCACGGCCTGCCCAACGGTATGTTCTCCTGCGACGAGCATCTCGCGGGACGAAGCCCATCGCAGGGATCGGAGCTCTGCACGGTGGTGGAGTACATGTTTTCTCTGGAGCAGTCGCTTGCTGTCTTGGGCGATGTCTCGCTCGCAGACCGGCTCGAGAAGCTGGCCTTCAATGCACTGCCCGGAACCATGACGGACGATATGTGGGCGCATCAGTATGACCAGCAGCCCAACCAGGTTGAGTGCAGTCTGCATAAGGAGCCATGGTCGACCAACGGTCCGGAATCGAATCTCTACGGTCTGGAACCGCACTTCGGTTGCTGCACCGCGAACTTCAGCCAGGGATGGCCGAAGTTCGCAGCCAATCTGTTTATGACCTCAGCGCAGGGCGCGGTTGTGGCTGCTGCGTACAGTCCGTGCGAGGCGCAGCTCAAGCTGCAGGGAACTAACGTCCATATCGCAGAGGAGACGGAGTATCCCTTCCGCGGCAGTATCCGCATGACCGTCAATCCGTCGAAGCCGGTGAAGTTTCCTTTCCTGTTACGAGTTCCCGGCTGGGCAGAGGGTGCAGAGATCCTGGTGAATGGCCACAAGGAAAATGCACCGAAGGCCGGCACGTTCGCGCGTGTGGAGCGGGAGTGGAAGCAGGGGGATGTGGTCACCATCAACTTCCCCATGCAGCCTCGCGTTATCACGGGCTTCAACAACTCGGTCTCGGTAGAGCGTGGGCCGCTAGTCTTTTCTTACAGCATCGGTCAGGACTGGCTGAAGCTACGCGACCGTGGCATGACGGCGGACTGGCAGGTCTACCCCAGCTCGCGCTGGAACTATGCGCTTGCGGTCGATCCTGCGGCGCAGTCGCAGAAGATTGCGGTGACGGAGCACCCATTGGGCGATCGTCCATTCGCCGCCGAAGGCACCCCAACGCAATTGCAGGTGAAGGCAAAGTTGTTGCCGTCATGGATGGCGAATGAAGGGACAGCCGGCGTTGTGCCGGAGAGCCCGGTCGAGAGTGCAGAGAAGGAAGGGACGATCTCGTTGATCCCGTACGCCGCGGCCAAGCTGCGCATTACATCTTTTCCACGGTTGAAAGAGAGTAGTTAGAGATGTTAAAGGGCTGAAGGCCCGCTCTATATTCCGGCTCTCCTGCGAAGGCGCCAGGCATCAACCGACCACGGACCCGGACCAGCCATCACGAGCGCCACGATGCAGGCGATGTACAGCAGATTGCACTCGTAGCCCGGGGGGCCGAACTGCGCGCGTCCATCGACGATCTTCACCAGCTTGATGGAACTGAAACCATACGGCAGATGAACAGTCAGAATCGCGACAACCAACAGGCCAATCGCCGGAAGTGCCACCAGGTTCACGAAAGCACCGCCCAGCATCGCGAGTCCACCGAAGACTTCGATGAATATGGTGAGCCAGGCCATCAGGTGAGGCGCAGGGACATGAGCCATCGTGAGAATGGCCGCGAATACTTCCGGTCCCTTATTCCACTTGGCGATTCCATGGGCAAGAAAACCATAGCCCACGATCATCCGCAGGGGAATGGTGGCGTACGGTTTCAACGTCTCTTGTGCACGATGCCACAACGGCAGGGCCTGGTTCATCACTGTAGGACGCTATGGCCTCAGGAGGGTTACAGAAATAATCTCCCCATTACCCTAATTGAAGAGTGGTTCGCGCACCCATGCGCCGGGAGCTCATCCATTTGGTACCGGCGTCCGGCGAACTTGGTTCGCTGGGGTGAACGATTCGAGCAAAGCTCGAATCAGGTGGGAGACGCGGGCTTCAGCCCGCGTTTGTTGACTCTATAAGAAACGGGCTTTAGCCCTGGGCCTTTTCCAGATGGAGAAAAAGCCCAGGGCTAAAGCCCATCTACTTTTACGTCTTTATCAGCGGGCTGAAGCCCGCTGACCACCCCAGCCAGCAAAGCTGGCCGGGGACCCCGCTGCTCCCACCCGATGACTCAACTGCCTTCCTCAGAATCAAATCCATGATGACATCCTCACTCTAAAGTACCCTCAGCTCTAAGCAGTCCGGACCAATTGTCCGTCCTTCATGTGAACCTTGCGGTGCGCATATGAAGCTGCCTCTTCATCATGCGTGATCATCAAGATAGTCTGACCTAGACGCTCGTTCAGGTCCTTGAGTAGCTTCAGCACCGCCATCGAGTTCTGGCTGTCGAGGTTTCCTGTCGGCTCGTCTGCGAGCAAAATGGCGGGCCGGTTCACGATGGCGCGAGCAATCGCAACTCGCTGCTGCTGCCCACCCGACAGCGCCCGGGGCTTGTGTTTGAGCCTCTCCGCGATTCCAAGCAGATGAAGAACGTCCTGGAAGGGGGAATCAAGATCTGTCCCATTCCCGCCGATGTATTTCACAATCTTGATGTTGTCTTCTGCTGAAAGAGTTGGCAGCAGGTTGTACTTCTGAAATACAAAACCCACCGTGTTCTTACGCATGTTCGTCCGTTCGGCATTCGTCATGTGAGACAAATCCTTGCCTCCAATGTGGATGCTTCCGGTGGAAGGGGGAGTCAGCCCTCCGAGGATATTGAAGAGGGTGGACTTGCCTGATCCAGACGATCCAACGACAGCGATGAACTCGCCTTTGGCAACGTCTAGATCCATCCCGCGTAGGGCGTGTACATCCACGTCGCCTACCCGGTATGTCTTGGTCAGCTGGCGAACCTGAATAAAGGGCATCTCACTCATAGGAGAGAGCCTCCGTCGCGTCCTGACGGACCGCTTTGAGCCCCGGAACAATTGCGCCGGCCAGAGATCCTACAATGGCGATTGCTCCGGTAATGGGCCACCATGCGTACACTGTCTCCTGCGTCATTCCACCTGGTGCAAAGTGAACGATCAGCCACTGAGTGACGTACGTCAGTAGAATGCCGACGATGGTCCCTATGACTGCCAGCAGCAAAGTCTCGCGTAAGAGCATGCTGAGGATCATGCCTGAGGAACTGCCGACTGCCTTAAGAATGCCGATCTCCCTTGTTCGTTCAAGAACCGCCGTATACATGGCCATGAAGACGACAATGAATCCGACGATCATGGCAACGCCAATCACGACATAGGTGAAGTTGCGCAGCAGGCCTACACTGCTTACCTGAAGCAGCGAGGTGTAGTACTCCATGGTGTAGATAGGATATTCCGGATAGGTCTTCCGCAGGGCATCGACAATGCTCTGCGCCTTACCGGAATCGTCGACCTTGAGATACACCTGGCTCAGACGGCCAGGATTTCCCGTAACGCGTTGCAGCACGGGTAATTTGACGCAGATACGAGCCAGCTTCCCCGGCTCGTAGATTCCGGAGATAGTCCACTTCTGTGTCAGCAGCGTGACGATGCTGCCCACCCGCAGATGCTTTTCACGGGCATAGGGTTCGTCCACGATCATGTCCATGTCGTTGACCGGAGGTCCACCCTGCGTGAAGCGGAATCCTCCGCTCATACGGGTGAACTGATCCAGATCGATGCCGGTGATCGTATCGAAGAGTTCGAGGGGCTGCACCATCGTTCCAGTCGCCAACACAATATGCGGTTCCTGCCGAAGAATGTTGACGAACTTGTCGCTCATCGGGGAGGAACTCAGCGTCAGTGCCGACGAGGCGCCGGGTGCGCGTACCAGAATGTCTGCTCCACTTCCACGCGCACGGCGAGCTGATTCATGCAAAGTGCCATTGCTCACTCCGACGAGGGTGAGGATCATGGTCACTTCAACCGCGATGGCCAGAATGCTAAGCAGCGTTCGAACAGGCCGGTGTGCACGATTGGCAAATGTAAGCTTGGTAAGCAATATCGAAATTCTAGAGCATTTTTCCTGTTGCTGGGTGTCCCGAGAGGAGTGTGCAGCGGCGTTTTCATTGCGGAAAACGCCCATAGATGGCACAAGCCCTCCACTACACCTACAGGAAAAATGCTCTATCGGATTGACACTTTTCCCGGTTGGACGAAGGGCAGGCCGATCGGGGCTCCCAGGCTGGTATGGAACGCGTCTCCACCCCAGCGAACAAGTTCGCCGGGGACCCCGGCCTTCAGCGCTTGAACAGCACGAATTTATCGATACGCCTTAAGCTGCCTTCTTCCGCCGGCTGCTCTTTTTGGCCTTCGTCCGCTTGGGCTTCTTCGTCTCCGCAAGGCTGTTGCGCAGCGCATCCATAATATTGACGACCTTGGGCTTCGCCGGCTGCGGCTCTTCTTCAGGAAGTGGTTTGCCTTTGCGCTTTGCCTCCACCAATTTCTTGACGGCGGCATCGTAGTCATCTTTATAAGCGCTGAGATCAAACTTTGAGGTGCTTCCGTTGATGAGCTGCTTTG
>JAEKKE010000356.1 GCA_019510535.1 Acidobacteriota bacterium | reverse complement strand
ACGGCAGCGGCCATAATGCCGATGGGGCCTGCGCCTGTTACCAGCACATCCTCTCCCAGGACCGGGAAGGCCAGCGCTGTATGAACCGCATTGCCAAAGGGATCGAAGATAGCCGCGACATCCGTGGGGATATTGTCGGCATGCCGCCAGATATTGGTCATTGGCAGCACCACATATTCCGCAAAGGCTCCGGGCCGGTTCACACCGACACCCAGCGTATGAGCACAAAGGTGGCGGCGCCCCGCCAGGCAGTTGCGGCAGCGGCCGCAGACCACGTGTCCCTCGCCGCTGACCCGGTCTCCAGGATGAAAGTCGGTCACATTAGAACCCACCTCAACGATCTGACCGACGAACTCATGGCCAATAGTCATCGGGACCGGGATGGTCTTCTGAGCCCATTCATCCCACTGATAGATATGGAGATCTGTACCGCAGATCCCTGTTGCCAGAACCTTGATCTTGACGTCGTTGATGCCGATCTCCGGCTCGGGAACATCTTCCAGCCACAGCCCTCTTTCGGCTCGGCTCTTGACGAGAGCTTTCATGCGCAACCCTGCAGCTTTCCGGGCGCCCTTTGGGGGCTCGGACGCCGCCCCCATTTTAGAGCCCGCCGCCCTTGACGTGAGACCCGGGAACATCTAACCTCTCAGTAATGGTTATGAACCGCATTGCCGCTTGTACCTGTTGCGTTTGTTGCGACAGCGTATGCTGCTGCGCGGTTTCTGACCTGGCCTAGCCAAAGCGTAAAAAGACGCTCCCAAGATTCAGAGACCCACGCATCAGCCAAAGCGCGATGCGTGGGTTTTCTCTTTCCGGCGCATCGCGAACACCAACCACCCGGTAAGGAGTTTCGCAACGATGTCACCGAATCAAACCAAGCTAGCCGTCAAGCACAACACAGCCGTCATTGACATGCTGGCCATCGGCATTGCCCTGGCACTGGCCGCACTGGTCCGTCTCAACGTTGTTCCTCATATCAGCTTCTAGCACTTCGCAGTCTCGCTGGCCGTGTCTACTGTACTCGCATCCCCGGATACCTCCGCGCGGAGTTCCGCGTCTGTCTATAGGGGATTTTTGCGTCTGCTGCCGGGCGTGGCGCTGCTCTTCGGAATCGGGTTCCTCGGCAAGCTGATCGAGCACGAATTCACCCACCTTCGCACCGAGTACCATCTGCGCCTGCCGCAGATCGAGTATGTGCTCTGGGCCATCATCCTCGGCCTCATCGTCTCCAATTCCGTCGGCGTCAAACCTATCTTCCGTCCCGGTGTCGCTACGTATGAGCTCTGGCTGAAGCTCGGTATCGTTCTGGTCGGCGCTCGCTTTGTCTTCTCCGACGTATTGCGCATCGGCACCGTCTCCCTGGTGCTTGTCTTTATCGAGCTGGCGCTGTCACTCACTGTCATGACCCTGCTGGGCCGCATCTTTGGTCTGCGTCCGAAGCTGACCTCGCTGCTCGCCATCGGCTCCTCCATTTGCGGCGTCACCGCCATCATGGCAGCACGTGGAGCGATCGAGCCTGAGGAAGAAGACGTGTCGACCTCAATCGCCGCCATTCTCACACTGGGCGCCATCGCTCTGTTCACCTTCCCTGCGATCGGTCACCTGCTCCACCTAAGCCAGGAGAGCTACGGCATCTGGACCGGCCTGGCCGTCGATAACACTGCCGAGGCCACCGTGACCGGCGCACTCTACGGCGATGTTGCCGGACGTTTCGCTATCCTCGCCAAGACCGCTCGTTCTGCCTTCATCGGCTTTGTCGTTCTGGGTTACGCCGTCTATTGGGCCTCCAAGGGGCAGGCGCCCAATGTACCGAATAAGGCGCTGTTCCTCTGGCAGAAGTTCCCGAAGTTCATCCTCGGCTTTCTCGTCATCTCGGTGCTGGCTTCTTCGAACTTCTTCAATGCCTCGCAGCTTTCCAGCCTGAGCAATCTTTCGCGTTGGGCGTTTCTTCCGGCATTCGCCGGAGTTGGCCTGCGAACCAACCTGCGCGACCTGACCGGGCAAGGCTGGCGACCCATTGTGGTCGGCATCCTTGGCGAGATCTTCATCGCTCTGGTCACACTCGGATTGGTCTATTGGACCTTTATCCGCGGAGACATTCGCTAATGTCACGCCGCGGCTCCGCAGAACCCTGTTGTTGTTGTCGCTAGCCCCATCCGGGCCGCGCACCTTCCTGCATCTTCTGGCAGTTCCCACTTCACATCTCAAGCCGCCCTGCACCCCAGCAGACGCGCATCCAGAACCACAAGGAGATTGACTCCATGCGCCGCATCGCATACTTCGCTGCATTCCTGCTCTTATTCGCCAGCTTCGCCCTCCTCCGAGCCCACGCCCAGATGGTGGGCGGCTCCATCTCCGGCACGGTTACCGATGCCAGTGGAGCCGCCATCCCCGATGCAACCGTCATTGTCCGTAACGAAGAGACAGGCACCGAACGCCACCTGACTACAGACGCCCAGGGACGTTACTCCGCTCCCTCCGTCACCATCGGGCGCTGGTCCGTTAGCGCCGAAAAGGATGGCTTCGCCCGCCAGACCCTGACCGCCGTGCCGGTCGTTGTCGGGCAGGCTGTCACTGCTGACATCCGGCTTACTGTCGGCGAGATCTCGCAGGCGGTCTCCGTCGTCGACACACCTCCTGTCGTCAATCTGTCGACCCAGCAGACCGCCGGCCTTGTCGACGAGCGTGCCGTCAAGGAACTCCCACTTAACGGCCGTTCTTACGATCAGTTGCTGACGCTCAATCCCGGCGTGGTCAACTACACCGGCCAGCGTTCCGGCGCCGTCGGCACCTCAAACTCATCGGTCGGCGCTATGTTCTCCGTTGCAGGCCGCCGTCCGCAGGACAACATCTTCCTTCTGAACGGCATTGAGTACACCGGCGCATCGCTGATCAACGTCACCCCCGGGGGCGCCAGCGGACAGCTTCTCGGCGTCGATGCCGTGCGCGAGTTCAACGTGATCACCGATACCTACGGCGCCAACTACGGCAAGCGCCAGGGTGCGCAGATCTCCATCGTCACCGCCAGCGGCACCAACCAGTACCACGGCAACGTCTACGAGTTCCTGCGCAACTCCTCGCTCGACGCTCGCAACTACTTCGATCAGCCGGGAGCCAACGGCAAGCGCCTCCCGCAGTTCCAGCGCAACAACTTTGGCGGCTCTGTCGGCGGACCGATCCGCAAGGACAAGCTGCTGCTCTTTGCAAACTACGAGGGATACCGCCAGAACCTTGGCCTCTCCAACAAGGCCATTGTTCCCAACGATCGCGCGCGCCAGGGATACGTACCCAATAGCAGCGGCACCGGAGAGACCTACGTTGGCGTCGCGCCCGGAGTCGCTAATCTTCTGAATTTGTGGCCACGCGCCAACGGTTCGGATCTCGGTTCAGGCCTGGCTTACGCCTATTCCAATCCGGTACAGCGCATCCGCGAAGACTTCGGCACCACACGCTTCGATTGGAACCTTGGCAGCAAAGACCAATTCTTCTCTGTCTACACCGTCGACGATTCCACTGCTCACACGCCGACTGTGAATCCACTCACATGGATCAACGAAGCTGTACGCGAGCAGGTCACCAGCCTGCAGGAGCAGCATGTCTTCTCACCGCGCCTGCTGAACACTGCCCGCTTCGGATACTCGCGTGCTGCCTTCTTCTTCTCCGGCGAAGTTCCCGTGGATGGCGTCACTCCGTTCGTTGTCGGTAAGCCGGTAGGAGCCATCGTGATCGCCGGTTCCACTGCATCGAACGGAGTCTCCCAGGTCTCAACCGCGGGCGCCAATGTAGGCTCCAACAATCGCGCGGTGCGTAACCTCTTCACCTTCGACGACCACATCTTCTATACCGTGGGCCGTCATCAGATCGAAGCCGGCGTATGGCTGCAGCGGCTGCAGGCCAACGACCTTTTGGCGCAAAACCAGTACGGCCAGGCCTCCTTCTCCACGCTCACCACCTTCCTGCAAGGCACAGCCGCCACCTTCAGCGTCGTTCCAGCTCCGACAGCGCTTGGCTTCCGCGCTCTCTTCGGTGCGGGCTTCGTGGAAGATACCTTTCGCGTCACTCCGCGACTCGAAATCCGCGCCGGCTTCCGTTTCGAGTCAGCCAGCAACTGGAGCGAGACGCAAAATCGCGCCGCCAACTACAACCTCAACAACTGGGTCATCGACACCAACCCGACAGTCGGCAAGTATGCGCTTTCCGACAACAAGGCCAAGTTCCTCCCGGAACCTCGCCTGGGCCTCTCCTGGTCTCCCTTTGCCAGCGGTAAGACGGCGATCCGCCTCGGCGCGGGTATTCATCGCGCGCTGCTGGACAACCTCGACTACCGCCTGACCCAGGTCGCCCCCTTCAATACCACCCTGGCCTTCAAGAATGTCCCGGTATCCAGCCTGGCAATTACACCTTCCACAACCGCAGCAGCCGGTTCGCTGATCTCGCCCTCGAACGTACAGCCCGACATCCGCACTCCAACGGTCATTGCATGGTCGTTGCGCGTCGAACAGCAGATCGCTAGCAATACCTCGCTTACCGTCGGGTATGC
>JAEKKE010000355.1 GCA_019510535.1 Acidobacteriota bacterium | reverse complement strand
GCAATTGATTATCAATAATCTGGCGTGGCGAAAGGTTCCCGTGAAGGCTTGGAAGACCGCATACCCGTGGTTCATCGTTGTGCTGCTGCTGTTTGTCTGGATGCTCAACTATCTGGACCGGCAGGTCATCTTCTCCATCTTCCCGTTATTGCAGGCGGAGCTTCATATCTCCACGGTGCAGCTCGGTCTGCTGGGGACCTCTTTCCTCTGGGTATACGCCATCAGCAGCCCGCTGGCGGGGCATTTTGCTGACCGCTTCGGCAGCAAGCGGATGATCTGTTTCAGCCTGCTGGTGTGGTCGCTGATCACGTTGCTGACCGGCCACGTGCGGGGATACGGACAACTGGTGGCAATGCGGTCGCTGATGGGCATCAGTGAGGCATGTTATCTGCCGGCGGGCCTGGCCATGATTGCCGCGTATCACGGCACGCGAACGCGATCGAGAGCCGTGAGCCTGCATTACAGCGGAACATATCTTGGCACGGTGCTTGGTGGAACGCTGGGCGGCTGGATCGGTTCACGTCATGGATGGCGCAGCGTCTTCAACATCTTCGGTGGCGTAGGTGTGCTGTACGCGTTTGTGCTGATGAGCCTGCTTCGAAATCCATCCGCGGAAACGCAGGCGGAAGAGCCGCCGGCGCGGGGGAAGGGATTCAAGGAATCGGCGTCGGTGATTCTGCGCACGCCTGGGTATCGGTCGCTGTTGACTGTCTTTGGCATTGCCTCCATCTGTGACTGGGCGATCTATACGTGGTTTCCGTTGTACCTGTTTGAACGCTTCCATTTCTCGCTGACGAGTGCGGGCTTTACGGCCACCTTCTGGATCCGCGCCGGAGGCTTTATCGGCCTGCTCTGCGGAGGTTTGCTTGCAGACCGCTGGGCCAGTCGGATGAGACGCGGGCGAGTGTGGACACAGACGGTGGGGCTGGGGTTGGGAGCTCCATGCCTGATCGTCAGCAGCGTGACTGGGAATGTCACGCTGCTTTGCGCCTCGATGTTGCTGTTCGGGTTAGGGAAGGGAATGTACGACGGCAACACGATGCCGGTGCTCTGCGAGGGAATTCCGCCTGAGATGAGGGCTACGGCGTTTGGCTTCCTCAACTTTGCGGGCACCATGCTTGGGGGAGCCGTAGCGCTGATCGCGGGCGCGCTGAAGGCGACGATCGGTCTGAATGGAACCTTCCTGGGTTGCGGCCTTCTACTCCTGGTCGCGGCCGGTATTACCTCGCAGATCCGTATGCGCTCCTTGAATACAGTGAGCGTCTAGTGCTTGTTCACGTTGTGTGTTTGGAGGAAGAATGCAGAGAAGATTTCAGCTTTGCTTCGCTTTGACCTTCGCTCTTGCCGCCGGCGCGGCATTGGCGCAGGTGGAGAGCGTCAACCTGTGGAATGCAGGTATTGGCGGCTATGCCACGTATCGCGTTCCAGGCATTGTGAAGACAAAGCGGGGGACATTGCTCGCCTACTGCGGAGGCCGGAAGGATCTCTCCAAAGGAGACTGGTCGCCTACGGACATCCTGTTGCGTCGCAGCACGGATGGCGGCCGCACGTGGGAGCCTTCGCGGATGATCGCAGGTAATGGCGAGGACTTGACCGACAATGCGGTGATGATTGCCGACGAGAAGACCGGCGAGGTGCACCTCTTGTACCAGAAGAACTACGCGAAGGTCTTCGTCAGGGATAGTAGCGACGATGGCCGAACCTTCTCGCAGGAGCGCGAGATCACGGATGTCTTCGATCAGTTCAAGAGTGACTATGACTGGAACGTGGTGACGCCGGGAACCGGTCACGGCATTCAACTTCGCAATGGACGCCTGCTGGCCTCGATCTGGATTGCGAACGGCAAACTGAATCCTGACGGAACACGCGCACACGCTCCCGCTGCCGTTGGGACTGTCTATAGCGACGATCATGGCCACACATGGAAGCGTGGAGCCCTGGTGGCGCGTGATTCCGCTGAGATCGTCAGTCCCAATGAGACGGTGGCTGCTCAGCTTCCCGATGGCAAAGTGATGGTGAACATTCGCAGCGGAGGTGCGGAACATCTGCGCGCTGTATCGACAAGCGAGGATGGTATCTCCGGATGGTCGAAACCGCGCTTTGACGCACAGCTCTTCGATCCCACCTGCGATGCGGGCCTGTTTACGGATGCCGCGGAGAAGCGCGTGTACTTCTCGAACCCTGATGCCCGCGATGTGCCCGGAGCAAAGGATCGTAAGTGGCGTGTGCGCGAGAACCTGACCATAAAGGTGAGCGAGGATAACGGGCAGACATGGTCGCATGAGCGCGTGCTTGATCCCGGAGTAAGCGGATACAGCGATCTCGCCTCCGGAAAAGAAGAGCTCTATGTCATCTATGAGTCCGGTTCTCTGCAGGGATCGCAGACAAAACCCCACCATGTTGCTGTGGCCCGCGTGGCGAAATCGTGGCTGATGCAAGGGCCGCAGCCTAAGCCATGGAGCGCGCCGGAATGAGCGGTGCTTCCAATTGCGGCTCGGCATCTAGTAGCATCATCGCTGTGCCCACCAAGCAACTGAACCCAATCCGGACACTCAGCAAATCACGCGGAGTGTTTGAGGAGTTGCGTCAGGCGATCTGCTCTGGTGATCTGGCCCCGGGAACACCGTTACGCGAAGCGCACATCGCCAAACAGCTCAATGTCAGCCAGGTTCCGGTGCGCGAAGCTTTGCTGCAGCTTGAGCATCTCGGCCTGGTGGTCCGTGTTCAGGATCGTGGCACAACGGTTACCAAGCTTACCCGTCGTGAGATCCAGCAGATGATGGAGGTGCGGCGGCACCTTGAGTTGATGGCCTTTCATCTGGCAGCGCAGCATCTGACCGATGATGTGGTTCTGGAACTGAAACGTCATCTGCGGCGCATTCAGGAGATGGTTGCTGATGGCGATCATTTTGCAGTGGCCGAAGAAGACTTCGCCTTCCATCGCACGGTATGGCGTGCCTCGGGCAACGAGGTGCTGGAGCAGACCCTGGAGCGTCTCTGTGTCGCGGTCTATGCCTTCGTCAGTCTGAAGCGCGCAGCGGCAGGAGAGACGCTGAAGTCCGCGGTGAAGTCGCATCGCAAACTGCTGGAGGATCTGCTCTCTCGCGATGAGAAGCGCATCACCGCGGCGGTGAATGAGCACATCAGCTCCATCACCATTCCCGATACCGTCGCTGACTAGGAGGGGCTTTCCTCCTCGCGGCATTGCTTGTAATGATACATTATCAATAATCGCTAATCGGTCCTGGAGGCCCTTTGTCTACTCACCCGTTCGCCGGCATCTATGCTGCATTGCTCACACCACTGACCCCCGATGGACGGCTGAATGCTCCGACAGCGCAGAAGCTTCTTTTGGAGTTGACTTCCCAGGGACTGGATGGAGCTTATGTCGCGGGAACTACGGGCGAGGGCATGCGTCTCTCCATGGAGACCCGTAAGGAGCTGGTAGAGACGGTGATGGAGGTTCTGCCGGCAGGGAAGCGGATCTTCGTGCATGTAGGAACTCCGGATGTGCGCGATGCCATCAAGCTCGCCGAACATGCCGCAGAAAAGGGAGCGCATGCCATCAGCAGCCTGCCTCCTGCGCTGGACTCGCAGCAGGTGATGGCCTTCTATAAGGAGCTTGCACAGCACTCGCCGTTGCCGCTACTGGTCTATTACTTCCCCAAGGCTGCTCCGCTTGCCTTTCAAAAGCCGCAGGAGCTGCTGGAGATCTGCGATCTTCCCAATGTCCTCGGAGTGAAGTTCACGGACTTCAATATGTACCTGCTCAACTCTCTGGCGAAACGCGGCAAGCTGGTCTTCAACGGCTACGACGAAGCGCTGGCCGCAGGCCTGTTGATGGGAGCCCAGGGAGGTATCGGCACGACATATAACCTGCTGGGGCCGGTATATCTCGACATCTTCCGCGCCGTGCAGAAAGGGGACTGGGAGACAGCACGCACCCTGCAATACGACGCGAATGCGGTGCTCGATATCCTCTTCCGTTATCCGTTCTTTCCCGCGGTGCGTGAGGCCGTCAAACACATGGGTATCGATTGCGGACCGATGGCCAGCGGCGAGGCCTTCGCCTCGGATGCGCAGCGTAAGGCGTTTATCGAGGACATGGATGGGAACCTGCCGAAGGGCATCTTGCATCGCATCCAGTGGCCGGTCGCGAGCCGTTAGTTCTTAAAGGACTTCGAATGGGTGGGAGCCGTGGGCTTCAGCCCACGGTTTACGGGTGCTATAAGAGAAGGGCTTTAGCCCTGGGCTTTTATTCTGCAGAGGCAGAAAACCCAGGGCTAAAGCCCTTCATCTTCTGGGGCTCTTATCAGCGGGCTGAAGCCCGCGGCTCCCACCCAATCCTACATAGGCATGGGCGAAGGCGACAAACCTATCGCTCTGACGTAAATGTCCCCAGCGGCAGTCCCTTTCCGTTGTAGACGTAGCAATCAACGCCGCCATTCCAGGCATACCGAACATAACGAGGCGTGGCCACTGCTGCTGCTTTCACCACGATGGTCTCACCATCAATGGTCGCCTCTGCCGGAGAGAACTTGT
>JAEKKE010000696.1 GCA_019510535.1 Acidobacteriota bacterium | reverse complement strand
GCGATCGCTGGAGCCTGATCATCATCCGCGACATCATGTTCGGCAATCATCGCCATTATCGCGAGCTTCTCTCGCACTCGCAGGAGGGAATCGCCTCCAACATCCTGGCCGACCGCCTGAAAAAGCTGATGGAGCGCGGGCTGCTGACACGCGCCGACGACCCCAGCCACAAGCAGAAAGCGATCTACAGCCTGACCGAACCGGCGATCCAGTTGTTGCCCGTGCTCGCCCAGATCGGCGCCTGGGGCCGGCGCCATTTGCCGACCACGCCCGAGCTCGCGATTCGCGCGCAATTGCTCGAGGAAGGTGGACCGCCTTTATGGGAAGCGTTCATGGCTGAGCTGCGCCATGACCATCTCGGCACGCCATTGCCGCCGAACCACGAACCGGTATTGCCGCGATTGACCGCCGCCTACGAGGCGTTGGCTAATTGCGCCTGACCGGCGATACAGCGCGCCGGAATCTTGGAGAGACTCGTATGCGGACCGCTCGATCGTTGCGGATGATGAGCGCGGCTCTGGCGTTGCTTGCGATTGGTGCCACCGATCGCCCGCAGCGCGTGTACAACACGCTCGACAATCGCAATCTGTCGGAATCGACGGTCGACGGGATCGTCCAGCGGATGAGGACCGCGAACCAAGTCACCGGTCTCGGCGTCGCGGTGATCCGCAAGGGCAAGATCGTCTTCATCAAGAGCTATGGCTATGCCTCGCTGGAGAACAAGGCGCCGATGACGCCGGCGACGATCATGCCGGGGGCATCGCTGACCAAGGCGACCTTCGCCTGGATGCTGATGCAATTGGTCGCCGAAGGCAAAGTCGATCTCGACAAGCCGATCGATCAATATCTGCCCAAGCCGCTGCCCGATTATGACGCTTATGCCGATCTCAAGGGCGACGAGCGCTGGCGCAAGCTGACCTTGCGGATATTGATGAACCATAGCAGCGGCTTCGCCAATTTCCGCTTCTTCGAGGACGACAAGAAGCTGCGCTTCGACCGCGATCCCGGCACCCGCTACGGCTATTCGGGCGAAGGCGTGCAATTGGCTCAGTTCGTCCTCGAACAAGGTCTGGGGATT
>JAEKKE010000249.1 GCA_019510535.1 Acidobacteriota bacterium | reverse complement strand
CCCGTACTCTTGGCTTTCCGCCAATTGCGCGTCAGGGATCGTGTCATTTGTAGAGACTTCCGACCCAAGTGGCTCGCGGAACGGTTCTACCGAAATGCGTTCATACCGCACTTCCAACACTGTCAGCTGTTCCGGGCCACGCGGCGCATGGAGAACAATTTCATCACCCGCTGCAGTTTTCATTAATGCCCGCCCCAGAGGCGAGACCCAACTGATATGGTTGCGTTCGAGATCGACCTCGTCGGTACCGACGATGCTCACCACTCGCTCTTCTCCTGCGGCATTGACATAGTGAACGGTCGCGCCAAAGAATGCGTTAGTCATCCGCAAGCCCGTTCTCGGAGCTTCGGGATCTACCACCTCCGCCGCTTCGATTCGTTTGGTAAGGAAGCGAATCCGCCCATCGATCTGCCGCAGTCGCCGCTTTCCGTACTGATAGTCGGCATTCTCACTGCGATCGCCATTGCCGGCAGCCCACGCCACCACCTGCACTACGGCAGGGCGCTCCTTGTTGAGCAAAAAACTGCGCTCATGTTTAAGGCGCTCGAGCCCGCTGGGAGTGATGTAGTTTTTGCCATGCGCCGCGGGCGCCTCTGCCGGCGGTCTTCTAGTAAACCCTTTCCGCATCCTGTCCTCTCCAGCGCGAATTCGTGAGTGCCTCGATCAGCTGGCGAATCAGCCCGGACAACCGTCATTGTTTGAGAAGCGCGTCAAGGCCGGACTGCGCAATGGCTTCGTCAATCTCCGATTTGGAGCCGCTGGCGGATATCCCACCCAGGATCTTCCCATCGATTTTAATCGGCAATCCTCCCTGGTTGGGGAAGAATTCAGGGAATGCCATCGCTTCCGTATTCCCTTTTTTGATCGTGTCGGCTCCCTCTTTGGACGGCCTGCCGTAGAAGGCCGCATGGCGCGCCTTTTTTTGGGCGAATTGGATGGTATTCAGTGAGGCTGTTTCGCCCTTCTCCAGAAAGAGCAGATTGCCACCCTCATCCACGATGCAAATAGTTACGGAAACATTGAGTTCCTTCGCTTTTGCCTCGGCCGCGGAAACCATGATTTTGATATGGGCAAGATCCAGATACTTCTTGTTTGGAAGATCGTTGGCAAACGCCGTCGCCGCTGAAAGAAGGATTGCCACCAAAACTCGATACACGAATACCTCCACTAGAATTGCGCTCCCAAGGTATCAGAGCCATCGGTCTAACGTTGTTATCAAAAATGTTTCAGTCTGGAACGTTCGGGGCCTTTATCCATTGCATTGCAATGGGTACGACGTTCGAGCGACGCTCGGACAGGGTGGGAGCCGAGGGCTTTTAGCCCTCGGTTTACGGACGCAAAAGAAGCCGGGCTTTAGCCCGTTTATCTTACGCCTTTATCAGCCGAGCTGAAGCCCGCTGAACACCCCAGGCAACGAAGCTGGCCGGGGACCCCGTTGCTGCCACCTTCTTAGCTCTACGCTCCGCAGGGAAAATACCCTAACGCACCGCCAGGGTAGTCCGCCAGAAATTGACCTTCCCGCCGCTCGCATCGATGACTGTCACCTGACACTCGTATTCGCCGGGTTCTCGCTCACTCAACGGGATTGCGAACTCAAGAGCGATTTTATTAAGTTGTCCCTATCCTTTCGCGGCTTCTGCAGGAGTGCTCTCGAATACCCTCTTCCCATCGCGATAGAGGCTCACCTGAGCAACAACCGCTGAGGCACTCTTCGCGCGCGGCTTGTAGGCCTGGAGATAGACAAACATGGTCTGGCTTGCCTGAAAGACGCGTGTGACGCTTGGAACGAGCGTCAAGCCGTTTTCGACAAGCGGATGTTGTTCCGCCGCCTTTGCACTCCGCTTCTGCGCGTTGTAGATCGCGTCCTTCAGGGGGGCTCGCTGACTGCTGAGCACCACAGAGCTGATGGGCAGGCGCTTGTCTTCCTTATCGAGGTTGGGAATCACAAATGCTGTCTGATAGCTTCCGATCCGTCCCGTCTCGTCATCGCGTGCCAGGAACTTGATCGTGTAACGGCCGGGCAGCAGTGTGAAGCCTGTGCTGTACACAATGGGATGATGGGCGATCTCCGCCGCATCGGTGTCGCTGAGTTTCGCGCTCGCCTTGTCCCTCACGTTTGCGACCGTGGTGCCTGCCTCGTCTTTGATCTCACCAATGAAGTCGATGGTGGTGCGCTCGGCTCCAAAACGCTTTGCCAGTGCGAGCTCGCGCCCGGGGATTTTTACGGTCAATGGAATGAAATATTCCGCGTGATTGATCTGGAAGTAGTCCAGTTCCATCGCGATCGTCAGATCCGTGATCGGATCGGGCAGCATCAGCGCATCTTCAAGCTGACGTTCCTTATCCGCGACGTTGAATTGGCCAAACTCTTTGCTCGCGTAGTAGCCCTGGCGATAGTCGAGATCGGCTTCGAGGTTCCCGCGGTTGAGCGCTACCTTGACGCGGCGGTACTTGCCATCCTTTGCGGTATTGGTGGTGTAGTAGCCAACAATGTAGTAGCTGGAGATCGAGCGCTCCGCGTTGTGGATGCCACGGCCGAGATCATTGGTGTCCAGCAGCGCCTTGCCGCCGGTGTCGCCGGCAAGCGCGTACAGGGTGTCCTGCGACTGCTGCATCCGGCTGGTCATCGCCAGCACCGAGGCCCCCGTATACATCTGCGATCCGCCGGGAGAACCCTGCGTCGCATCTCCAAGCGGCGCACTGGCGACGAGACCACGGGCATCAATCGGCCAGAACGAGACTCCGGCGCGGATGGCCGAGTTGATGGTGGCGTGGAGCTGCGCCTGATTGTCCATACTGTTGAGCCGCAGTCCGCTTGCGAAATACACGAGGCACTTTTTCTCGCTGAGACGACCGAGCATGTCTGCCGCGGTCTGCAGTGCGGAGAGCTGACGATCCGTATTGAAGATGTTGAATTCCGTATCGTCCTGACCGAAGGCCGAGCCGGAATCGGAGGCCGCGGCGTCGCCACTCGTGGAATTGTCATATCCTCGATCCTCTCCAACGGCGAGTGTCGCAAGAATACTCAGGAGACGCGTACGATCGGCGGTGAAGTCCTGCAAGACCTCCACGGATGAACCCGAATACCGGAGGATGGCGAACATGTCCTGCGGCTGCATCTCAGTGCGGACGAATTTCTCTGCCGCCGAGAGCGCGCGATACTGGTCACCGGGATCCATCCCGGTCATGTCGAAGTAAAGCGCGAGAAGCCGCTTATCGCTATACTTGCCGCTGCCCTTCGGCTCTGGCTCAATCTCGAAGTGCGACAGCTTGTTGTAGGGCTTTACGTACGCCGGTGCCGGGGGCATAGCGACGGCCGTTGGCTCTGCCAATGCCTGATATTCCGGCTCTGCCAGCGCTTGGTATTCAAAGACGCGGATATTCTGCGGCACACCGTTTTCTGTAACGGCGAAGTCCTTCTGCGTAAGGCCCGAGACTGGATTGCCCTTCTTGTCCTTGACGGAGATGGTTTCGATCACAAGCTGCGACGACACCTTCAGAATGGGTGTGTCGTCGCTGGTAGTAGCAGACGAATTTTGGCCTACCTGCTGGGCGTGCACAGTCTGAGTAGTCCACGAGAGCAGCAATGCAGTGGCAATCGCGATGGCGAGTCTCATGAGATTAGTACCTCAGTCGTGCGGTTATCTGCAGGGTGCGCATGTTGCCGGGCGAAGTCGGCAGACCGAATTGTGTGCTCTGAATGTTGGCAACATACGACCCGAAAGCAACGTGGTTGAGTACGTTGTTCGCCTTCATTTGCAGATCAAGGTTCCAATGGTCGCGGAGACGGAAGGTGCGGCTCATGAAAAAGTCCATGCTCAACTGCGATGGCCCAGTGATGGAGTTCCGGCGTGCGTTGCCGAACTGTCCCGAGGCCGGAGCTGCAAAGGCTGCAGGATTCAGCGCGAGACCTGCAGGCGCGGCATAGACGGGCGCGCCGGTGAGATCAGGCCGTATGGAACCATGCGCTCCGGTGCCTCCCAGCAATGCCGGGGTATACGGAGTGACTGGCAAACCGCTGCCGGCGGAGATTGTAACCAGCGCTGTCCACTCTTTGTAGAGCGCACCGCGCCAGCCGTCGAAGAGCGACCCGCCACCGATGCCCATGCCCGTGGTGTACTGTGCGGACGCGCTGAGCAGGTGACGTTGATCGTTGGTGGAGAGGCCGCGTTCCGCTGCGAGGTCACGCCAGTTCTGAGCAGCGGGCAATGTCGCGCTGCCACCGTTCTGACCGCCGAGCACCGCGTCATTATCGATGGACTTAGCGAAGGTATACGCAACACTTGCGGCAAAGCCGCTACGCAGGCGGCGCCGCAGCTGGAACTGGGCTGCTTCACGGGTCGAGTTGCCGCCGGAGCTGATATACGCAAACCCGACTGGACACGAAGGGCACGCATTGCCGGCGCCGGGAGCATACGAGTTCGGATAAGACTTCTGCATCCCGTGCGTGCCCTTGTTGCCGAGATAGCTCCCGCTCCATTGCAGCGACCACGGCAGATCGCGCTGCACCTCGAGTGTCCATGTCTGGATGCTGCCGATCTTCAGGTTTGGATCGACCGCGAAAGTGTTCTG
>JAEKKE010000090.1 GCA_019510535.1 Acidobacteriota bacterium | reverse complement strand
GTAGCCTTCGATGAAGGAGCCATCACCGCAGCCGACTGGATCTCTTACCCTATCCTGAAGATGAACGAGATTCCGGAGATCAAGGTCGTTCTTCTCCATAACCCAGCAGTCGGCAGCTACGGACAGGGCTCGGAAGCAGCCAACGCGCTTGCGTCGCCGGCAATTGCGGCGGCCGTTTTCGACGCGACCGGAAAGTCGATCCGCCGCCTCCCGCTGCGCTCGACCTATATCAAGGAACTGCTGAAGGCGTAAGTGTAATGGTGGGAGCAGCGGGCTGAAGCCCGCTGCTCCCACCCAATACGCTCTAAATGTGCGGGCATTCAAGCCTCGGCAGATTTCATAACCTGCGGCTTTGTCAGCGCCACAGCGCTCAACACAATCCACAAAGGAACAAACTCCACCGTATAACGCGGCTCGGAGTTATCGACTGTTAACAGCAACGCACACCGCAGAACACCATACGCTAGCATCGCAAGCAGGATTGGGTGCAGGTCGGGTCGGCCTTTCAGCCTCCACGCCCCCATCACTGCGAACACGATCAACGCCAGATTCAACGCGCCCAGAAAAAGCGCGCGGCTAAATTGCAGCGGCGACGACTCACTCCATCGCCACCACTGCAGCGGTCCCGGGAGCCAGTCCACACGCGGACGCAGCAGCATATTTCCGAGCCGCGCCACTGGCAACAGAACGTAGTAGCGCAGCGGATGGGCCTGGACTCGCTCCTGCGCAATCGCCGCAAAGCGGGCGTCCACCTCGGGCGAATTCCGTTTCGTCTCGTTATAGAGAGCAAAGATCGCTGCTGTATCTCGATACTGCTCCGGCGAATCGAAGGCGCGTGCCGGCAATGTTGCAAAGTCCATGGCATCGCCGTCATAGTCCCAATAGATATCTTCTGTCGACGCGTAGTCGATCGCCCACGTCCGATACCATCGCTGGAAGCCATACGGATTCGGCTCTCCCGGATCGTTCGCGTAACGCGGCGCCAGCGGTTGCAGTACATGGAAGACGCGGTAGTTGCGGACCGTCCACGGGATCAAAGGAAGCACCGCCAGCAAGGCGCATACCGCTGCCGGAACAATCGTCCCTTTTACCTGAGGCACCCTGAATCCACGTCCCAGCAGCATCGCCGGTAAGACTGCAGCCGCCAGGAGTCCTTGATCAGGCCGTAACAAAATGGCATATGCCAGCGCTACACCCAGTACAACAACCCAACGCCACTGCGGGGCATCCAGCCACTGCTGTAACGCCCAGAAGGCCAGAACCGTACAGAAGAGCGTTAACGTCTCCGTTAGTCCAGCAGCCGTAAACTCTGCCAGGAAGGGACACAACACCGCCAGCCACAACGCCGTTATCGCCGCCCTGTCGCCTGCAAAGCGTCGGGCGAGCAAAGCCAGTAAACCGCAGGTCAGCAGATCGACTGCCACCTGCACCCACAGCGCCGCCTGCAGGTTAGCCATACCGAAGAGCCGGAAGCAGACCCCGAGGAAGATGGGATATCCGGGCAGCCGGATCAGGGTTGGCCGAACCCCGGCTTCCTGAGTAAACCCATAGACGCCGCGGGTCATCCAGTTACGAATCACCTCTGCATAGAGCTGAGCGTCCCCCTGCAACTGCGGGTAATGTCGGATACAGTACGCCCGCAACAAGACGCCGGCAAAGAGGGCGACGATGGACCAAAACAGAACTCGGCGCTTAGGGTGTGTCATCAAACTCCTGGCGGACAGCGTTGCGAGAGAAAATTGGCGCAGACGAGGCGGAGGCCGAAGGCTGTGGCGGGCCCACAGTCGAGGCCGACAACGAAGTATGGGGCAATTTTCTCCGCAACCCTCCGGACCGGGGCGGATTTTCTTCACCCCAGTCAGCAAAGCTGACTGGGGACCCCGATTTCCCGATCTCTTCGTCCCTCGTCGTTCCAGTAGACCAGCTACAGTTCTCTGCTCACTCCTCGATCTTGAAAAAATCCGCTCCCGGCGCCGACCGTCAGGCGTTTGATGACACACCCTCTGTGTGTCATCAAACGCATCATACTGTGCCAGGTTCGCAATTCAGTTCTAAGATGAGGCATAGAACGTACTTACGATGACGAAACCTGTTTTTTACGATCCGCAACGACGCCGCTGGAAACGGCTGCGCCGCATTCTCGACGTCTGCGCGGTCATCGGCAGCATTCTCATCGTATTCTTCATCATCGGCCTGGTGCGCATTCGCCCGTTGCCGCAACTGCTCATCGAAGTTCCCAAGCGGAACTATAAGTCGTTGTCGAATCCGCCGGTTCCTGAGCTGACGCCCAGAGAGCGCGCCCAGCTCAATGCCCACCGCCGTACCACGCGCAAGCCCTCTGATATCGCCTTCAACTCCGGCGAAGGTCTACGCGCCGCCTACTACGTCGACGACGATCCAGCCAGCTACTCCTCGCTGAAGCAGCACATTCATCAGATTGATTTGCTCTTTCCTGAGTGGCTGCACGCCATCAGCCCCGACGGCGCACTCACCGCCTACGCCATCGATAACCGTCCGTTCCCTGTGATTGATAAAGCGGGTACGGTTCATAGCGTCGATCACGAAAACAAAATCGCCCGCACCATTACTCAGGCACGGGAAGATACCGAAATCTTTCCCCTGCTGAACAACTACGACGTCAAACGCGGCAGCTTTATTCCCGAGATTGGCCAGCTCCTCAATAGCCCTGACGCCATTGCAAATCTCGTCCAGCAGATCCATATATTCCTCGCCGCCAATCCGCGTTACCGTGGCATCTCGCTCGACTTCGAAGAGATTCCCAGCGACGCCCAGCCCGGCTTCCGGGCTCTGATAGCCTCGCTCTACGCAGACTTCCATCCACACAACCTGCGGCTCTATATCAATGTGCCGGTCGGTGACGACGACTTCGACATGGTCTATCTGGCCGCGCACTCAGACGGTCTGCTGCTGATGAATTATGACGAGCACCAGACCGAGAGCAAGCCCGGTCCGATCGCTTCGCAGGAATGGTTTGTGCAGAACCTGCAGGACATTCTGAAGAAGGTCCCGAAAGAAAAGCTCATCTGCGCCCTCGGTTCCTATGGTTATGACTGGTCTACGACCATGCCGGAGCCCGTGGACAAGAGGCATCCGCATCGCAAGCCACCAGCGCCGAAAGTCGTAAACACGATCAATCTGGCAACGCAGGAAGCCTGGCAGGAGGCGGTCGACTCAGAGGCAGAGGTCGTCCTGGATCCCGACACGCTGAACCCGCACTTCGCCTATGACGATGTCGATGCGAAGATTCGCCACGAGGTCTGGTTCCTGGACGCCGTCACGGTAGTCAATGAGATGCGGGCCGCTCGTGAGCTCGGCCTGCAGACGTATGCTCTCTGGCGTCTGGGAACTGAAGACCCATCGATGTGGAAGATCTGGGACCAGCCCAATCGTTCTAATCCAGTCAAAGAGCTGGCCGACGTCCCCCCCGGCAACGGTATCGATACCGAAGGAGACGGCGATGTCCTCAAGGTCACCCGCCCCATGCAGAATGGTCTGCGTACGGTGAAGATGGACGACGACAACAAGTTCGTCGCCGAAGAGACCTTCCAGAAATACCCGCTCTCCTATACCGTCCAGCTATACGGCTATCACCCGAAGCGGGTCGCCATCACCTTTGACGACGGTCCCGATCCTGACTGGACCCCCAGGATCCTCGACATTCTTAAGAAGTACAAAGTACCTGCAACCTTCTTCCTGATCGGAGAAGAGGCACAGGAAAATGTCGGTCTGGTCAAACGCATCTACCGTGAAGGTCACGAGATCGGTAATCACACCTTCACCCACCCTGACATCAGCGAAATCTCGAAGAGCCAGCTTGACCTGGAGCTCACGCTCACGACCCGTCTGTTCGCCAGCAAAGTCGGCGTACAGCCTCTCTACTTCCGTCCGCCTTACTCCATCGACCAGGAGCCGGATACCAACGATCAGGCGGCTCCTGTGGAAGACGTGCAGAAGCTCGGCTATGTGATCGTCGGCAACAAGATCGACACCAACGACTGGGATGAGCATCCGCGTAAGACGCCGGCCGAGATCACCGAAAGCGTCTGGGACCAGATCGACATGATGGAGCAGAAGCCGTGGATGCGCGGCTCCATCATCCTGATGCATGACGGCGGCGGAAACCGCCAGCCCACTATCGAGGCCCTTCCCGTTCTCATCCAGGCCCTGCGTCAACGCGGGTATGAGATCGTCCCGGTCTCCCAGCTTCTGGGAAAGAGTCGTGGCGAAGTGATGCCGTCCATCACCGGCTTCCGCCAGCGCTGGCAGGCTTTTGTCGATTCGGTGATGTTCTCGCTCTTCGGCTTCTTCAATCACTTTGTCGTCGCGGTCTTCTTTGTCGGCGACATCCTGATGACCGCGCGGCTCATCATCATCGGCCTCTTTGCGCTCATTGACCGCCTCCGCAAACGCAGGTCGATGGCCGGCGAGGACTACACGCCGCGTGTCGCCGTGCTGATCCCGGCCTATAACGAAGAGAAGGTCATCGCCCGCACCATCCGCTCGGTGATGATGTCGAATTACAAGAACCTCCGCATCGTGGTCATCGACGATGGCTCTAAAGACCGCACCTCCGCCGTCGTCCGCGAGACCTATCCGAAGGAGATTGAGAGTGGCCGCCTCACGCTACTGACGAAGCCGAATGCCGGCAAGGCGGAGGCTCTCAATTACGCGCTGCAACAGATCGACGAAGAGATCTATATCGGTATCGACGCCGACGGCGTCATCGCTCACGACGCCATCTCGCGCCTGGTGCCGCACTTTGCGAATCCGAAGATCGGCGCGGTCGCCGGCAACGCCAAGGTCGGCAATCGCGTGAATCTGTGGACACGCTGGCAGGCGCTTGAATACATCACCAGCCAGAACTTCGAGCGTCGCGCGCTGGATCTGTTCGACGTTGTCATGGTGGTTCCCGGAGCCATCGGCGCGTGGCGCACCCGTGCCGTGCAAGACCTCGGCGGCTATCATGCCAACACCGTCGCTGAAGACGCCGATCTCACCATGAACCTGCTCGAGCAAGGCTACTCCGTGATCTATGAAGATCAGGCGCTCGCGTTTACGGAGGCCCCCGAGAATATGCGCGGCCTGATGCGGCAGCGATTCCGCTGGTCCTTCGGCATTCTGCAGGCAGTCTTCAAACATATCGGAGCCGTCAGACACCATCGGGCCATGGGCCTCTTTGCCCTTCCCAACATCATCATCTTCCAGATCATTCTGCCGCTGCTCTCGCCGCTGATCGATCTGATGTTCATCGCCAGCATCGTGCATTATCTGCTGGACAAGCACTTCCATCCGGAAGCGGCCTCCAACGCCAGCTTTCTCAAACTGCTGGCATTCTTCGTCACCTTCATGGTGGTGGACTTCGCCGCGTCAGCGCTCGCTTTCGCGCTTGAACGCAAGCATGCCGCCAGCAAAGGTGATGGATGGCTGCTGGCACACATCTGGATCCAGCGCTTCAGCTACCGCCAGGTCTTCTCCATCGTGCTGCTCAAGACCATCAAGCGCGCCATCGACGGCAAGCCATTCAACTGGGACAAGCTGGAACGCACGGCTCAGATGTCGGTCGAAACGGAACAGCTAACCAAGACGTAGTCCTGAGAGCCAACGGCAACGATTCAACGATTCAACCAACAGGGCCATCTGGCCCCTCCCAACTTCAAAATCTCCAAAGCGATAAACTTAACCTGTTATGTCGATCCTTGAGCTGCCCCCGTTTGCGAACGAACCCTTTGTTAATTTCAATGATCCGGCCGCAGTGCAATCCATGCGCGAAGGCCTCGATACGGTAGCAGGGCTCCTCGGCAAAGAGTACGACCTCATCATTGGCGGCAGACGCGTCGCCGCCGCCGAAAAGATCGTCTCCGTCAATCCCGCGCGCACCGGACAGGTTGTCGGCATTCATCAGCGCGCCACCGAAGAGCATGCCGAGCAGGCAATGCAGGCAGCGCAAGCGGCCTTTCAGACCTGGTCCCGCCTTCCCATGGAAGATCGGGTTAAGGTCCTGGTCCGCACCGCTCAGATTGTAAGAGCACGCAAATTCGAGTTCTGCGCCTGGCTGACCTACGAGGTTGGCAAAAACTGGGCAGAAGCAGATGCTGACGTGGGAGAGACCATTGACTTCCTCGAGTTTTACGCTCGCGAAGCTCTGAAGCTCGACCGGTCCACAACGCCGATCCAGTATCCCGGTGAGCGCAACCGGCTCCGCTACATGCCTCTCGGTGTCGGCGCCGTGATTCCCCCGTGGAACTTTCCCCTCGCCATCATGGCGGGTATGACGGTTGCCGCCATCGTCTGCGGCAACACTGTCGTTCTTAAGCCATCGGCCGATGCTCCGACCATCGCCGCACGCTTCGTTGCGGTGTTGGAAGAGGCGGGTATGCCTGACGGAGTGGTAAATCTGCTGCAGGGCGAGGGCCCTGAAGTCGGCCGTGCTCTCGTCGACCATTCCCAGACCCGCTTCATCTCCTTCACCGGTTCGAAGGCGGTTGGCCTGGAGATTCACGAGCGCGCCGCGAAGACGCAGCCCGGGCAGAAGTTCATCAAGCGCACCATCCTCGAGCTGGGCGGAAAAGACTCCATCATCGTCGAAGCGGACTGCGATCTCGATGCCGCCGTCGATGGCGTCATTGCCTCAGCCTTCGGATTCAATGGCCAGAAGTGCTCCGCGTGTTCACGCGTCATCGTCAACCAGGCAATCTATGACACCTTCACCGACAAGCTCCGCGACAAGGTCTCTGCGCTCAAGACTGGCGATCCCGTCGAGAACGTCTATACCGGTCCGGTGAGCAGCCAGCGCGCCTTCGACCGCGTGATGAGCTATCTCGCTCTAGGGAAAACGGAAGGCAAGCTGCTTCTGGGCGGCAACGCTATCCCCACCAAAGAAAACGGCTACTACATTGAGCCCACAATATTTACCGATGTTGCACCCACGGCTCGCATTGCTCAGGAAGAGATCTTTGGCCCGGTGCTTGCCGTGATCAAGTCGCGGGACTTCGACGATGCGCTCTCCATTGCCAATAACACCGAGTACGGTCTGACCGGAGCTCTTTACTCCAACTCCGCCGCTAAACTCGACCGAGCCCTGGTGGAGTTCCACGTCGGCAACCTGTACTTCAACCGCAAGTGCACCGGCGCGATGGTCGGAGCGCACCCCTTCGGCGGCTTCAATATGAGTGGTACGGACTCCAAGGCGGGCGGGGCAGACTATCTGCTACTCTTCACGCAGGCGAAGTCCATCGCTGAAAAAGTGCAGTAGAGCATTTTCCCTGTAGGTGTAGAGTAGGGCTTCGGTATCTATGGGCGTTTTCCGCAATGAAAACGCCGCTGCACACGCTTCCGGGCCACCCAGCAACAGGGAAAATGCTCTAGCAAACATTGACACTCACCGCTGTCTAGAGCAATTCTCCTAATACGGTAGCTTTGGATAGATCTGCGAATACCGTTTTCTTCGTAGGAAAACGGCGCAAACATCCAAAAACTCCGCGCTACATCTTTAGGAGAAATGCTCTAACGGAAAATTCTCCCGAGCGAGGAGGGACCGGCACCATGGCCCGCATTCTCTGCGTAGATGATGAGTCGGACGCTTTGCTTCTGAAATGCGCCATCCTGGATCGAGCCGGTCACACGGCGATCCCGGCTCCATCTGTTACCCAGGCACTGGCACATCTGCGGACGACGCCCTTCGACGCCATCGTGATGGACTGGCAGCTTGGCGCAGAAGACGGTCACCTTCTGCTGCAGCAGATCAAACAACTCTCTGCGGCTCCAGTCATTGTCGTGTCCGGATATGTCTTCCGCGCCTTTCAGTCTTCGGAACCGACAGCCGACATCTATCTTGAAAAGCCAGTCGATCCCTCGGAGCTGGTCACCATCCTGGAAACGCTCCTCCGCCCGTCAGCGAACGCAGCCTCGCTCGCGAGTTAGGTAACAGCCACACCCTCAACCACATGGTGATGGATGGCGAACAGCGCCAGCTCCAGCCGGTCCGAAACGCCGACCTTACCGTAGACGCTGCGCAGGTAGTTTTTGACAACCTGCTCCTTGGTGCCTAACTGGTTGGCGATGTCCTTGTTGCGGCATCCCTGGACGATCAGACCCACGACCTGCATCTCGCGCGGCGTAAGCTTCTCGCGGACGAGGTGGCCCATATCATCCTTTGCCCCGGCGGTCTGCTTCGTCTCCGGAAATACCCGCTGCCCGCGGGTTACCCGGCGTACACACTCCACCAGAGCCTGGCCGTCCACATCCCGGTTCACCACGCCAAAGGCCTTGGCCCGTGTCTCCTGGGTCGGTTCTTCGCCCCTTTCCAGGACCAGGATGAGTCGGCTACCCGACTCATGGACCGCGGCGAACAGTGCCGGCAGGTCGCTGCACATGGATCGGCCCACCAAAACGATCGATGCCCGGAACGTACGCACGGACTCCATCAGCCGTTGTTCATCGCCACACTGCGCCACGATGCGAGTCTCATCATCGCGGACTAAAACCCTCGCCATTCCCGCGCGGAAAATTGCCTCATTGTCTCCCAGAATCAGCCGGACCATCAGTCGATACCTCTCGATAACTCTCTCGTCACGGCTTATCGGCACGCTCGCCGCCCTCGCAAGCGGTGTCTGGAAACGGAACACATCTTGCGCTCGGCTCATCTCGAGTTGCAACCTAAATTTTGCGTCGCGGCGCCTGTGGAACGAATCTAAATGCCGTCGCGAAGCTAGACTCACGGTATGCCCAAACCAATCATCCTCGCAGTCGACGACGATACCAGCGTTCTGGAAGCAGTAGTCCAGGACCTTCGCCGCCATTACGGGCAGCAATACCGTATCCTCCGGGCCGCCAGTGGCAAAGCGGCGCTCGATACGGCTGAACAGCTCAAAGAACGCGGTGAGCAGGTCGCACTCTTCCTCTCAGACCAGCGCATGCCGGGTATGACCGGTGTGGAGCTGCTGGAAAATGTTATCCCCCTCTATCCAGACGCCAAGCGAGCCCTTCTGACCGCCTATGCGGACACCGAGGCGGCCATTCGGGCGATCAACTCCGCCAAGATCCACTACTACCTGAACAAGCCCTGGGATCCCCCCGAGGAGAAGCTTTACCCCGTCCTCGATGACCTTCTGGAGGCTTGGCTACAGGGTTACAAGCCTTCCTTCGATGGACTCCGGGTCATTGGCACCCGCTGGTCCCCCCAGGACCACGCAACCCGGGACTTTCTCGGCCGCAACCATGTGCAGTATCAGTGGCTTAACCTGGAACAGCACCCCGAAGCCACCAAGCTGCTGGAAGAGCACAAGCTCGACGCTAAAAACCTGCCGGTCGTCTGCTTCGGTAACGGGGACGTTCTGGTACAGCCGTCGCAGCTCGAACTTGCCCAGAAGATCGGACTCCGTACCCAGGCCGAGCAGCAGTTCTACGACCTGGTTGTTATCGGCGCCGGCCCCGCCGGCCTTGCTGCGGGCGTCTACGGAGCCTCCGAGGGCCTTCGCACCCTGATCGTTGAGCCTGAGGCACCTGGTGGACAGGCAGGGTCCTCCTCCCGCATCGAGAACTACCTTGGCTTCCCTCAGGGCCTCTCCGGCGAAGAGTTGGCCAAGCGGGCCACCCTGCAGGCCAACCGTCTCGGAGCCGAGTTCCTCACCCAGCGCGCGACCTGCGTTCGCAGCGAGAACAACTACCACATCATCACCATGGCCGACGGCAACGAGGTCTCCTGCCACGTCTGTCTGGTCGCCACCGGCGTCTCCTACTGCAAGCTCGACGTCTCCGGAGCCGACCGCTTCACCGGTGCAGGCATGTACTACGGCGCTTCCATGAGCGAGGCCATCTCCTGCGCCAACGAAGAGGTCTACATCGTAGGCGGAGCGAACTCTGCCGGCCAGGCCGCCATGCACTTCTCCAACTACGCCGCTTCCGTACGGATGCTGGTTCGCGGCAGTGGTCTGGAGAAGTCGATGTCGAAGTACCTGATCGATCAGATCGCCTCCCGTCCGAACATCACGGTCGAAACTCAGACTGAGATCGTCGGCTTCGATGGCGACGGACATCTCGAGTGCATTACCTTGAAAACCCCGAAGGGCGAAGAGAAGCGTTCCACCTCTTCTGTCTTTATCTTCATCGGCGCCGCCCCCAAGACCGATTGGCTGCCATCCACAGTTTTGACTGACGCTCGCGGCTTCATCCTTGCCGGTCCGGACCTTCCTTCCGACCTGAGAGCAAAGCTCAAGATCGATCGCGATCCGTACCTGCTGGAGAGCAGTGTCCCCGGCATCTTTGTCGCCGGTGATGTTCGCCATGGCTCCGTCAAACGCTGTGCCTCCGCCGTTGGCGAAGGCTCAATCGCCGTGCAGTTCGTTCACCAATATCTCGCAAACCTTTCCAGATGATGATTGACCTAACCCAGACCGTGTCGCTCACACCCGCCGAAGTTACTGAAAAACTTCGTGCGCTGCCTGTCTTCTCCAACCTCTCCGAAGAGGAGTTGACCTGTATCTCGGCGGCTCCTGTCGTGCATGTCCCTTCAGGGCAAATTCTTGCCCAACAGGGAGAGAAGCTGACCCTGTTCGGCATACTGCTGCAGGGGACAGTCCGTGGTTATTACTACTACGGCACCAAGCAGGTACAGACGATCTCCACGCTCGAACCCGGTGCGGTCATGGGCGAGTACGCCCTCATCACCCAGCAGGCAATCCCGGTCACCGCAGAGGCATTAGAAGACTGCCTGATCCTCTCCTACTCCGTAGAGGAATTCTGGGGCCTGATGGCGCGCTGCCCGGCTATGCGCACCTTTATCCTGAGCCAGTTGAACGAGCGGCTGCGAGGAGCGCAGCACCGCTCCATTCAGGAAGAGAAGCTTGCTGCCCTGGGTACACTCACCGCCGGTCTAATGCATGAGCTGAATAACCCCGGCGCCGCCGCCAGCCGCGCAGCCAGCCAGCTCCGAAGCAATCTTCGCTTGATGCATGAGCTGGGCAAGGCGTTCTCTAAAGAGCACGACATGAAGGAGTTCAACTGTGTGTGGTCGTTGCAGGAACGTGCCTTCTCCACAGAACGGCCACAGTGCATGAGCTCCCTGGAAGAGGCCGACGCCGAAGAGGCGCTAGCCGAGTGGCTGGAAACCAATAACGTTTCCAACTCCTGGGGCCTGGCTCCCGTTTTGACCTCCATCGGCATCACTACCCACGATCTGGATTGCCTGAAGGCTGAAACACTCGAAGATGGTAAACACTCGGTCGAAAACATCATCGCCTGGCTTGCTTCCATGGTCAGCTCGATGCAACTGGTAGGCACCATCGAAGAGAGCATCACCCGCATCACCGGCCTGGTCAAAGCGGTAAAGACTTACACCTACGAAGGCAAGAGCGGACAATCCATAGACCTGAACGAGAGCGTGCATGCCACGCTCATTCTTTTGAAACACAAGATCTACGAGAAACAGCTCAGCATCAAAAAGAGCTTTGCCGGCGGCCTCCCTCCTCTCTCTGTCCACGCCGCGGGCTTGAATCAGATCTGGACCAATCTCCTCGACAACGCCATCGACGCCGCGCCCAGCCAGGGAGGCGAGATCACCGTCAAGACCGGAACGAACGACGGCCGCATCTTCGTCACCATCGGGGACAACGGAGCCGGTATCGCACCGGAAGACCAGGGCAAGATCTTCGAGACCTTCTTCACGACCAAGCCCATGGGGGTTGGTACCGGACTCGGGCTCGGCATTGCACAACGCATTGCCGAACAGGCTGGAGGCGTCATCAGCTTTGCCTCAGAGCCGGGCAAGACGGAGTTTACCGTCAGCTTTCCCATCAAGCAGGAGTCGAAGTAGCTTTTCCTGAGATGTCCGAACTACCCCTGTAACCTGCCAGCCGGGTGTGGAGTCCAATGCGAGGAGGGTCAACTGCCATGCGCAAACTTTCAGCAGTATTCGCGGGCATGCTCGCCATGCTCACACTCCCAGGTGGAGCCGCGACCAAGCAGCCGATTCCCGCGCCGACTCACGATGTCGCCCTGGCTACTACCCATGGCCGCCAAACCGCCGTCTTTGCCGGTGGATGCTTCTGGGGCACACAGGCTGTCTTTCAGCGCCTGAAAGGCGTACTGCACACCACCGCCGGATACTCCGGCGGCACCAAAGAGACAGCAAACTACGGCCAGGTTGCCATGGAGACCACCGATCACGCTGAGTCGGTTGAAGTCGTCTACGATCCAGCGCGCATCACCTACGGCACTCTGCTGCGCATCTTCTTCTCCGTCGCGCACGATCCCACACAGCTCAACCGCCAGGACAACGACATCGGCTACTCCTACCGTTCGGCCATCTTTTACGCCAATGAGGAACAGCGCAAGCTGGCCACTGACTATATCGCCCAACTGGATGCGGCGCATGTCTTCCACGGGAAGATCGTCACCAAGCTGTCTCCCCTGCAGGCTTTTTACCCCGGAGAGGACTATCACCAGGACTATGCCCTCAAAAACCCGGGCAATCCTTACATCCAGGTGTGTGACCTTCCAAAGATCGCCGCGCTGAAGAAGCAGTTCCCGGACCTCTTCGTCGAATACAACGGCCACTATCAGCAGTAAAGAACAGTAATGAGCAGTAAAGAACGCAGGGGAAACGGGCTGTAACCGTTTTTCCTGCGGCTTTTTTTCCACCCTTCCCGTCAAACCTCCACCACGCAATAACATCTGCTTTCTTTTTGTGGAGGTCGTATGTCTCTCAAGCCCACTCTGCTTCTGGCAGGTCTGCTGAGCATTGCCAGCGCCGCTGCCAATGCTCAGATGCCCGGTCCCGGCGGTCCCGGCGGACCGCAGCAGCCACCGCCGCCCCCGACTCCCGGCGCCAAACTGGACGTCATCACCGAGGGCTCGTCCGCCAGCTATCGGGTGACCGAACAGTTTGTCGGAGTAGCCTTCACCAATGAAGCCATCGGTACGACGAACCTGGTCTCCGGCACCCTGACCATCAAGGCCGATGGAACCGTCGATCCCGGCTCCAAGATCACCGTGGACCTCCGCGGCCTCAAGAGCGACCAAGACCAGCGCGACGGCTTTGTTCAGAACCGCACCCTGGAGACCGCAAAGTTCCCCACAGCGGAGTTCGTTCCCACCAAGGTGACTGGCCTGGATAAGCTGATTCCTTCCGCTGGACAGACAGGCATTGCCCTCACCGGCAGCCTCACCATCCACGGAGTGACCAAAGAGGTCACCTTCCAGGGCATCGCCACCTTCAATCCGCGCGACAACATGGTCGCCGGCCGCGCCAAGACGATCCTGACCTTCGACCAGTTCGGCCTGAACCCGCCGAAGATCGGCCGCCTGGCCAGTGTCGAAAACAAGATCGACCTGGAACTTGCCTACCGCTTCAAGCGCAGCCTGCCGTAATTTCTTAGAACCGGTGGGAGCAGCGGGCTTCAGCCCGCTGGTAACAGATAGAAAGTAAATGGGCTTTAGCCCTGGGCCTTTCGCTTCACGCGTAAAGGAGCCCAGGGCTAAAAGCCCAATTCATTCTTGGTCAGCAAGCCGTGGGCTGAAAGCCAACGGCTCCCACCGGTCGCGAAATACGCGAACTCCAACACCTACAAAATCCCCATCCTCTTCGCCGACCCCGTCAGAATCTCCAGCGCCCGATCCAACTGAGCCTTCGTGTGCTCACTGGAAACAATCGTCCGCACCCGCGCCTTTCCTTCCGGAACCGTCGGAAATGCGATCCCTGTCGCCAGCAACCCCGCCTCGAACAATGCCTTGCTGAACTCCATCGTCAGCTTGCCCTCACCGATGATGATGGGCGTGATCGGAGTCTCGCTGGCGGGGGTTGTCTTTCCGCCTACATCGAAACCCGCACTCGTAAGCTGCTGCTTGAAGTAGCGCGTGTTCTCCCACAGCCGTTCGATCCGCTCCGGCTCATTCTCAAGAAGATCGAAGGCTGCGATGCATGTCGCCGCTACCGACGGCGGATGTGATGTCGAAAACAGAAACGGCCGCGCACGGTGGTACAGATACTCAATCAGGTCGCGCGATCCGCAGACATACCCTCCCAGAGCACCGATGGCCTTCGAGAGCGTGCCTACCTGCACATCCACACGTCCATGACAGTGAAAGTGATCGACCGAACCACGACCGTTGCGGCCCAACACTCCCGACGCATGGGCATCGTCCACCATCATGATGGCGCCGTACTTCTCCGCGAGATCGGCAAGCTTGTCTACCGGACCGATATCGCCATCCATCGAGAAGACACCGTCCGTGATGACCAGCTTGCGTCCGGGCTCATTTTGCACTTCCTTCAACAGCTCTTCACAGTGAGCGACATCCTTATGGCGAAAGACCTTGATCTTCGCCCGCGAGAGCCGCGCACCGTCGATGATGGAAGCGTGGTTCAGCTCATCGGAGAGGATGAAATCTTCCTTGCCCAGGATCGATGAGACCGTTCCCGCATTCGCGGTAAATCCCGACTGGAAGACGACGCAGGCTTCCACGTTCTTAAAGGCGGCTATCTTCTCTTCGAGCTCAAGATGGATCTTCATCGTGCCCGCAATGGTGCGGACGGCGCCCGAACCAACACCATACTGCTCGGTCGCCTTCAGTGCGGCTTCCTTCAGCTTCGGGTGATCGCACAGGCCGAGGTAGTTGTTGGAGGCAAGATTGATCACCTCGCGGCCGTCGTAGACGCTGACCGGTCCCTGCTCTCCATCGAGTACACGCAGCTTGAAATAGGTCCCGCGCTCCTTCAGCTCATTCAGGGTGGAGGTCAGATGTGCAAGTTGAGGACGTGTCTGGCTCATGCGTTATATACCGTGCTCCAATCCAGGATTACTTTCCCCGAGCTTCCTTCCCGCATTGCGTCGAAGCCCTTTTCGAATTCGTTCCACTGGAAACGATGCGTGATCACCTTGCTGATATCGAGGCCTGACTGCAGCATTACCGTCATCTTGTACCAGGTCTCATACATCTCGCGGCCATAGATACCGCGAATCGTTAGCTGGTCGAAGATCACCTGGTTCCAGTCGATGGCCATCTCCGAGGGCGATGGGATACCCAGCATCGCGATCTTGCCTCCGTGCGACATGGTGGCAATCATGTCACGGAAGGCATTCTGGTTGCCGCTCATCTCCAACCCCACATCGAAGCCTTCGTGCATATCGAGCTGCTGCATCACATCCTTAAGGCCTGTCTCCTTCGGATTCACCGCCAGCGAAACACCCGCAGCCTTGCGCGCCAACTCCAGCCGCACCGGATTCAGATCCGTAATCACCACATGCCTTGCTCCGGCATGCTTCGCGACGGCAGCGGCCATAATGCCGATGGGGCCTGCGCCTGTTACCAGCACATCCTCTCCCAGGACCGGGAAGGCCAGCGCTGTATGCACCGCATTGCCAAAGGGATCGAAGATAGCCGCGACATCCGTGGGGATATTGTCGGCATGCCGCCAGATATTGGTCATTGGCAGCACCACGTATTCTGCAAAGGCTCCGGGCCGGTTCACACCGACACCCAGCGTATGAGCACAAAGGTGGCGTCGCCCCGCCAGGCAGTTGCGGCAGCGGCCGCAGACCACGTGTCCCTCACCGCTGACCCGGTCTCCCGGATGGAAGTCGGTGACATTAGAACCAACCTCAACGATCTGACCGACAAATTCGTGGCCAATGGTCATCGGCACCGGAATCGTCTTCTGGGCCCATTCATCCCATTGATAGATATGGAGATCTGTACCGCAGATCCCTGTTGCCAGAACCTTGATCTTGACGTCGTTGATGCCGATCTCCGGCTCGGGAACATCTTCCAGCCACAGCCCTCTTTCGGCTCGGCT
>JAEKKE010000248.1 GCA_019510535.1 Acidobacteriota bacterium | reverse complement strand
GCCTACTACCGTGCGGAACTGGAAGAACTGGCCTCGCACTACGGCGACCTGGTCGAGTTCTGGCTCGACGGAGCCGGCAGTGGCGGACACGTCTACGACTTCAAGAAGATCATTGAGACGCTGCGTACCTATCAGCCGAACACCATCGTCTTCGCCGACACCGGCCTCTTCGAGTACGGCGATGCACGTTGGGCCGGCGACGAGAGCGGCAAGGTCGAATACGAGAACTGGAACGTCGTCGACCGCCACGGATATCTGCGCTGGCGCCCGATAGAAGTCGATACACCTCTTCGCAAGCTGCACTGGTTCTGGCATCCGAACGACGAAGCATCGCTGAAGTCTGTCGATGATCTGATGGACAGCTACGAACACTCCGTCGGCAAAGGTGGCCAGTGGATGCTGGGTGTAGCTCCGGATAATCGCGGCCTTGTACCGGACAGCGATGTCGCTCGTCTGAAGGAGCTCGGTGAAGCCATCCAGAAACAATATGGCGCGGAGAAGAATCTGGCGGCAAGCGCCGTTATGCCTGACGCCGAAACGCGCAAGGCTCTCGACAACGACACCGATACTTTCTGGAGCGCGCCCGCCGGTTCCCACAGCGCAACCCTCGAAGTGCGGCTGGCAAAGCCCACACGCATCGACCGCGCCCTGACGATGGAGTGGCTGACCGACGGCCAAATGGTGCAGACCTATCGCATCGAAGCCTGGGTCGACGGAGCCTGGAAACCCGTAACAACGGGACACGCAATCGGACACAAGAAGATCGATCGCTTCACGGCCATCACCGCCAGCCGGTTCCGCTTAGACCTGCTATCCACCGCCGGCACCGCTCGCATCCGCGAGTTCCAACTCTTCACCGCAGAGAACTAGATCTACCTCGATTGGGTGGGAGCAGCGGGCTTCAGCCCGCTGATATAAGGCACAAAAAGGATTGGGCTTTAGCCCTGGGTTTTCTTCTGGTACAGAAAATGCCCAGGGCTAAAGCCCTTTCTTATAGAGACCGGTAAACCGTGGGCTAAAAGCCCACGGCTCCCACCAACTTGCTAACCGCGCACAGCCTTCCACTCCGCCATGCCGTACTCACCCAGAGCCACCGTACCCGAAGCAGTATTTCCCTGCACCGTTCCGGTAAAGTCCCAGATCACTTCATGACCGCTCACCGGCATACGAGCACGCAGCTTCAAGTCATTGCCATGAATGCTGCCCGCCAGATCGGCCTGATAAATCGCGCCAACCTGCTTGCCCTTAAGATCGCTGCCGCTCTGCTGCAGATCGAAGGTCTGCTCCGCGGTTCCGCGGGTGTACTTCAGCGAAACAGCCCACTTACCGTCAACCTGCGCAGCACCGGTCGGGATGACCGGATTCTCATAATGGCCAGGCTTGGTCATCGCCTCGTGAATAGCATCGGCAATGATCGGAATCTCCCAGGCTTCAAGCATGTACGGCATGATGGTGAACGAGCTCTCCATCTTGTCCGGGCGAACGCCGGTGCCGCCGTCTAGCATGATGCGCGGCGTGCCTTCGTCGAGGCGCTTGAACAACTCGGTGCCGGTAATCTTTACCTGGTTCGCATCCCAGTGAACCCGCAGGCGGGGCGAACGGTTGGAAAGGTCTTCCGGATCAAGATACTCAACGCGAACCGACGGCAGTCCCTTGATCTTGTCCGCGATCTGATCGAGCCAGCTCTTCCACGCCTTCTGCTCGGCATCGTGGTCACGCTTATACCACTGGCGCACCGCGGCCAGCAGTCCCATGATCTCTTCCTTGCCGACCTTGTAGGCGCGGCCGTAGTTGTGGTGCGGCGAAGCCTGGAACCACGCTGCCTTAATCAGATCAGCCTGGCCGATCATCATGCCGGCAGCCTGCGGCCCGCGCATGCACTTGCCGCCGGAGTAGCCGACCAGCGTCGCGCCATGCTGCAGGTGGATATTGGGAACCAGCGGCTCTTCCGCCGCGGCATCGACAAAGACAGGAACGTTCTTCGCCTTCGCCATCGCGCAGATGGAAGGAATCGAAAGAGGTCCCTTCTCCGCTGCCGGACCCGAGAGAATGTAGATCATCGCCACCTGATCGGTGAGCTTTGCCTGCAGCTCCTCTGCCGAGTCCACTTCCACAATCTCCGCGCCGGTCATACGGACGCCGAAGTCGTATGGATTGCGGGAATGCTTGGGAATGATGACCTGGCTCTTCTTGCGCTTGTACGGGAAGGCCTGCGAGAGCTCAGGGTCGGTACCGCAGGAACAGGCCACAGTTGCCAGCGCAATCGCCGCTTCACAACCGGTGGTCACCACGGCATGCTCCGCGCCAACCAGCTTCGCGATCTCGGCGCCAACCTTCGGCATCAGCTCATCTAGATGCACGTAGTAATTCGAGGCCTCATACATCGCCTGCTTCACTTCAGGCAGCGAACGCGAGCCGGTGATGATGGTGAAGGTGCCATGCGCGTTGATGATGGGGCGCACTCCCAGCTTGGTGAAAACGTTGTCTTGCAGCGTTCCGGGCTGGAAGGTGACAGCGTGAGAAGGAGCGGAGTGCGCTGCCTGGGCCTCGGCACTTCCAGCCGCGGCCAGCGGCGATACCGCGGCAAGGGCTGACAGAGCTCCGGTCTGCTTGAGTAGATCACGTCGCGTAGGACGCAGTTTCGGCAGCGCACACATAAGTTTCGTCTCCTGATGGTTATCGTTTTAATCGTTAGATATAGGCGATGAGGTCAATCTCGACCAGCGAATTGCCAGGGATACCGCCGGCCGGAGCAATGGTCGTGCGTACCGGAGGAATCTTCCCCCAGCGGCCCTTGTACACCGTGTTCATGCGCTCCCAGTCCTTGATGTCGTTCAGGTAGACGTTCACCTTCAGCACCTTCTCCATGGAAGAGCCGGCGCTGGCGAGGTTCTTCTCCAGCTCATCAAGGACATGCTTGGTATGCTCTTCAATCGTTCCCTGAAAGTGAGCGCCTACACCGGCAAGAAAGACCAGGTTGCCGTAAGAGACAACACTGCTGAACAGCGGAGCCTCTCCATTCTTCGGCGGCTGGCCATACGACTTCTTCTGCGGAGCTTCAGGGGCCGCGGCATGTGCGCTCTCAGTCAGAACAGCGGCTCCGCCAATCGCTCCGGCGGCTGCGGCTGCATTCTTCAATAGGTTTCTGCGGCTGGTCTTCGTCGTCATAACTGTTTTTCTCCTTGGGGATAACTCAGGCTTTCGCGTGTTTCAGAACCTGCTTCAGGCTGCTGGCCACAATCTCAGCCTCGCCTGGCTGCAGCATCCACACACCGACGACAATCGTATTCTCATCCGCACCTTCAATGCGTCCACGCACACCGGTCGCCGGGCTTAGTTCGATCGACGGCTTTTGCGAACGCAGCTTCGCTGCTACCTCGAGCGGCTTGATACCGACCGTCGCAGGATCGTACTTGATCAGCAGATGCGGCACATGGTTGGCGACCGGCGGTACATTCACCACGGTGGTCACCGTGGGAATTCCTTTGATGGCCGCCTCGATGGTGCGGATGCGGCGCATACTTTCCGTCTGGATCGCCTCGTCATTCTGCTCCAGGATCCAGTCCACAGCCGCAACCATGCCGACCATCTGTTCCTTGGCAACCTTCATGCCCCGGCCCACAGCGTCGCTGTTGGGGCTGTCATTCTCAAGAGCAAGATCAATGAGATGCTTCTTGCCGAGCAGCAGGCCTGCGTTCTGCGGACCACGCAGTCCCTTGCCGCCGGAGAAACACACGAGATCAAAGCCCATCTCCGTGTACTTCCACAGATTCGAGATCGGCGGAACATCGGCGGCGGCATCCAGATGGCACGGTACGCCATGCTCATGTGCAACCTGCAACCAGGTCTCGCGGTCGATGATGCCAGGCTCCGACTCTGGTCCGGCGGAGTTGAAGTAGTTGGTCATCACCGTGCGCTCGCTGAACGCACTCTTGTACTCCTCCAGGCTGCCAACCTCGCGGATGGTCACACCGCAGATCAGCATCGCATGGTCATACTCGTAACGATGCTTCTTCTGCACGATGACCTCATAACCACGCTCGCGAGCCTGCAGAGGAATCTCATTCGACTTCAGATTTCCCTTGGCCGCTACACACGCGGCCGTCCCCAGCGTAAGCGCCGCTGACGCACCGGAGCTCACCACAGCGCCTTCGCACTTCAGGCGCTTGGCGATGTACTCGCCCGAGGCGCGCTGAAGATCCTTCAGACGGACAGGATGATGCGCCGCCGCTGCCACTGCACGTTGTACCGGAGGCGCCATCACCGCGGCGGTCAGATAGGTATAGGTACCGGCGGCGTTGATGATCTTCGCAACGCCAAGCTTGTCGTAGTAATCCACCGCAGGTTCCGCGGCAGGAGTGGCCGCGAGAACAGAGGGTGGAAGAAGAGAGGCGGCCATAGTAGCACCGGCAGCGCCCAACAGGCGGCGGCGGCTTATCGAACGATCATCAGCACGGCGAGGCAAAGGAAATCCCCTTTCCAGCACGAACAGGCATGTCACCTTCGGTGTGCAACTATTTGAAACGGCAAGTGGAAACGATGTCATCGGGCAGATGACCTAGTGGAGTTCGGATGCCCCTAAATGCGTCCG
>JAEKKE010000247.1 GCA_019510535.1 Acidobacteriota bacterium | reverse complement strand
CAAGCTGGTCTTCAACGGCTACGACGAAGCGCTGGCGGCAGGCCTGTTGATGGGAGCCCAGGGAGGTATCGGCACGACATATAACCTGCTGGGGCCGGTGTATCTCGATATCTTCCGCGCCGTGCAGCAAGGCGACTGGGAGACCGCACGCACTTTGCAATACGACGCGAATGCGGTGCTCGATATCCTCTTCCGTTATCCGTTCTTTCCCGCCGTGCGCGAGGCCGTCAAACACATGGGCATCGATTGCGGACCGATGGCCAGCGGCGAGGCCTTCACCTCGGATGCGCAGCGTAGGGCGTTTATCGAGGACATGGATGCCAACCTGCCGAAAGGGATACTACATCGCATCCAGTGGCCCGTCGCGAGCCGTTAGTTCTTACAGGACTTCGAATGGGTGGGAACCGTGGGCTGAAGCCCGCTGCTCCCACCCAGTCTAAATAGGAATGGGCGAGGCACACACCCTATCGTTCTGACGTAAACGTCCCCAATGGCAATCCCTTCCCGTTGTAGACATAACAGTCAACGCCGCCATTCCATGCATATCGCACATAACGAGGTGTGGCTACTGCTGTCGCTTTCACGACGATGGTCTCACCATCAATCGTCGCCTCTGCCGGAGAGAACTTGTGATCCTCCCCTGCAACCTCGAATTCGGTCAGCGGATTCATCTCGCTGCGAAGGCCCGATGCGTGGGCAAGCCATACTCGCATCGCGCCGCCTTCCTGTGTCGCCTGCATAAACGTGGGAGACTCACCCTGCACTTTCTCGCCGTAGACGGACTCACGCGCCACCAACGCCAGGCGGTGGGCTACGGTCTGTTTATCGGATGGATGTACGTTTTCGTGATTGCCAACGTCGAGGGTAACGGCCATGCCAGTCTGCCCCAGCTCCAGAGTTCGACGCTGCGCATCACGCACCTGTCCCCAGCCTTCATGGACGTGGCCGAAGTTCGAGATCTGCACATAGAGGAAAGGGAAAATTCCCTGGCCCCACTGACGTCGCCAGTCCTGAATCATGGCAGGGAAGACGCGCGCATAGTAAGGAGCACGCTCCGGTGCTGTATCCGTTTCACCCTGGTACCAGATCACCCCCTTGATCCCGAACTTGGTAAAGGGCGCGACCATGCCGTTGTAGAGCGTCGACGGAGTCCAACTGCCAGAGTGGTCGTAGGGCAGGCGGGCATGCGTAGGCACTTCCTTGCCGGCTTCCTTAAGCGCTGCATCCTCGGCGGCGTACCGCGCTTTCAGCGTGTCGGCGCGGCCTTGATCGATTGCGATCCGCGCTGCGTCGGCGGCAACTGATGGAAGGTTTGCGTAGGCGATACCCTCGCCGCTCATCCAGGCATGGGCAGGTGTGCCACCCCAGGTTGAATCGATTACACCAATGGGGACGTGCTCTTCCTGCATGAGCTCGCGGCTGAAGAAGTAACCCACGGCGGAGAAGTCCTTCGCTGTCTCCGGTGTGCACAACGTCCATGTATCTTGTGCATCGCTCTGAACCACGGCGGAGATGCGACGCCTTTCACGGAGAAGACGGATCTTCGGCTGCGTAGAGGACGCGATCTCCTTATCGCCATTCAGCAGCGGAGCGCCGGTGAAGCCCTTGAGGGGGAACTCCATATTCGACTGGCCGGAGGCGAACCATACATCTCCGATCAGCAGGTCTGTTCTTTTGAGAGGGGCGCTGCTCTGTGAGCCTGTGACGGTCAGTTCATAAGGTCCGCCTGCTTCTTCGGGTCGTAGCCACAGCTCCCAGTTCCCGTCGGCGTTTGCTGCCGCCGTTACCGTCTGTCCGTGAAGAGTGACGGTAACGGACTCCTGTGCGGCGCCCGTTCCCCAGATGTGGATTGGGCGACTGCGTTGCAGCACAGCATGGTCAGAGAGCACGTTGGGAAGGCGGACCTCCGCAGCCGCGGAGAGACTGCCGATCGAGAGCAGCGCAAAGGAAAGAAGGGCGTTGCGATTCATTCAAAGCTCCACAAGAGTGTCGGATGGGGATCAAGACAGCAGGATAAGCATAAGCGGACTCGGCAAATATCGGCCACAGATCAAAGCGCTGAAAGCCGGGGTCCCCAAAGGATGAAGGGCTGAAAGCCCGCTCTACAGTTCTTCAGTGAAAGGCGAATTTGTCGATAGGCCCAGGCCACAAACGGCACCGGATGCTTCCCATTCCCAAAGAGCTGTGCACAGTAGACAATCTGTGTGGATCTAGAGCATTTTTCCTGTTGCTGGGTATTCCGGAAGGGCGTGCAGCGGCGTTTTCATCGCGGAAAACGCCCATAGATGCGGAAGCCCTACTCTACACCTACAGGAAAATGCTCCATTGGCTATCGGAGGGTGGAGTATCGTGCAACGAATCAGCCGGCTGGCACTCCTGTTCGCTGTGGCAAGCGCAGGCTTCCTCTTAGCGGGATTCCTCTTATTAGAGCTCCCTGGCCTCCATACGGTTTCAGCAGCCGGGACGGCGCAAAAACAGGTTGGCTGGATCGCCTATAACGGCGGGAAAGACAATGCGCACTACTCTCCCCTGACAAAGATCACGCCGGAGAACGTCCCGCAGTTGAAGCAGGTGTGGCGCTTCGATGCTGGTACCAGCGGCGGGCTGCAGACGAATCCCTTGGTGGTGGACGGTACGTTGTATGCCTACACTACCGCGCTTCAGGTGGTTGCTTTGAATGCTGCGACAGGAGAGAAGCGGTGGAGCTTCGATTCTGGCATTACGGCACCGCAGCCGAGTCGAGGATTTTCCTGGTGGAGCGATGGCCGGGAGAAGCGTCTCTACGCCTTTATCATGAATTATGTGTATGCCCTCAATCCGGAGGAGGGGAAGCCGATCCCATCCTTCGGAGAACAGGGACGAATCGATCTGCGGAAGGATCTGGGAGTGGAAGAATTCCAGGGCTTGCCGGTGGTGGCGACGACTCCGGGAGTGATCTTCCACAACCTGTTGATCGTTGGCTTTCGTACCGCCGAGACAAAGCCTGCAGCGCGCGGCGATATCCGCGCCTATGACGTGAAGACAGGAAAGCTGCAGTGGAGTTTCCACACTATTCCTCATCCCGGTGAGCCCGGCTACGAGACCTGGCCTGCGGGAGCATGGCAGAAAGCCGGAGCCGCGAATAACTGGAGCGGCATGGCTCTCGATGAGAAGCGTGGCATCGTCTATGTGCCTACCGGATCGGCGGCATCAGACTTTTACGGAGCCGACCGCGCCGGTAAGAACCTGTATGCGAATACGCTGCTCGCGCTGGATGCTGCGACGGGCAAACTGCTGTGGCACTTTCAGGGTGTGCATCACGACATCTGGGACCGTGATTTCCCATCGCCGCCCACCCTGCTGACCGTTGTCCATGAGGGAAAGAAGATCGATGCCATCGCCCAGCCGACAAAGCAGGGCTTTTTGTTCGTACTGGACCGTGTGACCGGCAAGCCCGTCTTTCCCATTGAAGAACGCAGCTTCCCAACTTCTGACATTGAAGGGGAGACCACCTCGCCGACGCAGCCGGTATCGACAATGCCCGCGCCGTATGCCCGGCAGGAACTGACGGAATCAATCCTCAGCGCACGCACACCCGAGGTGCACGAGCAGGTGTTGAAAGAGTTCCGTGCCATGAAGGGTGGTGGGCTTTTTGTTCCCATGAGCCTGAACAAGCAGACGATCGTCTTTCCCGGCTTCGATGGCGGCGCGGAGTGGGGCGGTTCTGCGGTAACTCCGGCAGGCGTGCTCATTCTGAACGCTAACGATATTCCCTGGACGGGGGGCCTGACGAAGGCCAAAGCCAACGCGAGTCCGGGCGAGACGGTCTATCAAAGCCAATGCGCGTTCTGTCACGGCAAAGAACGGAAGGGGGATCCGCCGGAGTTTCCATCGCTGGTCGACATTGGCGGCCGCCTCTCTGAACGCGAGATCGAGCAGCGGATTCATGGCGGCTCCGGACGCATGCCATCGTTTCCGGGGCTGACGGGAGAGAAGCTCCGCGCGCTGCTCGGATACCTGACCGGAACGGAGGATACGAAGTCTCCTGCAACCGGGCGAGAGTTGGCGAGCAAGGGCGTGGATGAGGCGCCCTACCAGTTCACCGGCTACCGGAAGTTCCAGGACAAGGACGGCTATCCGGCGGTGCAGCCGCCGTGGGGAACGCTGAATGCCATCGATCTGAACACGGGGAAGTATCTCTGGCGGGTTCCGCTCGGCGAGTATCCCGAGCTGGTAAAGCAGGGAATGCCGAATACAGGATCGGAAGGATATGGCGGCCCGGTCGTCACGGCCGGCGGCGTTGTCTTTATCGGGGCGACGATCTACGACCGGAAGTTGCGGGCCTTCGATGCCAGGACAGGTAAGCTGCTCTGGTCTGCGGAGCTGCCGTATGCCGGCACCGCGACTCCGGCAACCTACTCGGTGAACGGCAAACAGTATGTCGTGATTGCGGCGAGCGGTGCCCGTGACAAGTCGGGTCCACAGGGTGCGGCGTACATTGCCTTTGCTTTGCCGTAGAGCATTTTCCCTGTAGGTGTAGAGTAGGGCTTCTGCATCTATGGGCGTTTTCCGTAATGAAAACGGCGCTGTACTCCTCTTCCGGGATACCCAGTTTCAGGG
>JAEKKE010000695.1 GCA_019510535.1 Acidobacteriota bacterium | reverse complement strand
CCTGGCTCCAGCCGCGAGGAGGACAATTTCACGGCGATGGGCGCGTCAACTGGCACCGACATAGCCTGGCGCAACAGCGCCCGCACACGCGACCAGCGGACAAGCCAGCGAAGGCCAATGACCAGGAAACCGGCGAACCAAAGCGCCAGAAGTACCGACCCTAAGTCCAAGTGGACGGCTGCTGGCACAGTTGTCCGTGGAGGTGCGGGAACGGCAGGTGTGGCGGTGGAAACGGATGCCCGAGTTGGGGCTACCGGTGCGGCGGCCAGGGACACGGCGGAAAAAGGCTGGGCAAGCGGCGCCATCGATATCAGCGCCGGGGCGGGCACGGGGGGAAGTACCGGTGTCAGGAAATGAGCGCTTATTGCCGCCAGAGCGGCGAACGGCACCAGAAACTTAGTGGAGGCGGCAAACCACAACCAGAAGCGCACATTGGCGCCGTTGCGGTGGAGCGCCAGCGCCAGCAATCCAGCCCCGGCAAGGCAGAGCGAGGATTGCCACAAATGATTCAGCAGCAAAGCAATCACGGCTTCCTGCCCTTCTTGGAAATTTCGCGCAGATGCTTTTCGGCGTCCTGCACATCTTCCAGAGTCAGTTTCCCCGCCTCGATCAGGTGGGTCATGATCGGCTGGGTTTCGCCGCCGAACACCGCGAGAAAATCGTCGATCAGGCGGCGGCGGGCGGCATCGCGGGGAATGGCCGCTTCAAAAATAAAAGCCGTGGCGATCTTCTTGACGCGCCGCAGCGCTTTTTTGGCTTCCAGCCGGTGCACCATGGTCTGCACCGTCGTATAGGCGGGCCGGTTCTTGGCGGGAAAAGTCTCGTGGATTTCGCGGGTGGAAAGTTCGCCGCCCGTCCACAGCGCTTCCATGATCCGCATTTCGAGATTGCTGAGCCTGGGTAATGGCATGCGCATCCATCCACGTTGTCATTTAAACTACTACAATGTAGTTCAATGCACAAGCGGCTTTGTTGCGATGACCGCCAAAGCGTGGCTGGAGCGGGCTTGGACGGGCCGCGCGAGGTAACGATCATCAGCCCCGAAGCCGGCTTGGACACCCATTTCCCGCCCGGGTTTCGGAGCGGTTACGAAGGCCAGT
>JAEKKE010000246.1 GCA_019510535.1 Acidobacteriota bacterium | reverse complement strand
CCTAGCCGCTTCCACGAATCGCAATCGCTGCGCTTCCACTTCCACCTTCCTCCACGCCATCCAACACCCCTAAACAGGCATAAACCTGTAAAGGATGTGTGGAGACAAGGTGTAAAGGATGTCATGGAACTGAACAGCTTCAGCCGTGCCGTATACGTCTCCACGGAAAGCGGCTTTAGCCGCTGAGGTCAGTTGATATGGCACGTCCAAATCCCTTGGCACTCCGCAGGCGGCATCGAAGGTCAATTCCGGTATGCGATACTCAAAGGAGCATGTTTAAACGCGTTCTCCTCAAGGTGAGTGGGGAAGCCCTGGCGGCTGGCCGTGGCTTCGGAATTGACGCAATTTTCATTCACAAGGTAGCGGAAGAGATCGCCCAGGTAGCCCGGACCGGTGCCCAGGTGGCGATCGTGGTGGGCGGTGGAAACTTCTTCCGCGGCGTCGCCGAGCAGGCTATCGATATGGACCGGGTTGCAGCGGACCACATGGGAATGCTCTCGACGGTGATCAACGCCATTGCGTTGCAGGACGCGATTGAAAAGCAGGGAATCGCGACCCGCGTGATGTCTGCGATCGCAATGCACGAGGTTGCCGAGCCGTACATTCGCCGCCGCGCCATTCGTCACCTGGAGAAGGGACGTGTCGTAATCTTTGGCGCCGGCACCGGCAATCCATACTTCTCTACCGATACGGCAGCGGCACTGCGCGCCATGGAGATCAAGGCAGATGTCCTCTTGAAGGCGACCTCTGTGGATGGTATCTACACGGCCGACCCCAAGAAGGTTCCCGATGCGGTGAAGTTCCAGACCATCACTTACATGGAGATCCTGAAGCTGGGTCTGAAGGTGATGGATACGACCGCCGTATCGCTGTGCAAGGACAACAGTATGCCGATGATCATCTTTTCCATGCGTGAGGAAGGTAACATCATGCGCGTGGTGAAGGGTGAGACCATCGGATCGATGGTGACAGCTTAGAGTTATGCCCCCGGCGCTACGCAGCGTAATGAGCGTGATGGTGGGCTTTCTGGCGCTCAACATCGTACTGTCTCTGGAAAGCAGCCTGGTGCGGCTCGTCTTCGCCGGAAAGGCGGAGACCTCCGGCTACCTGATCGCCAATATCGCCGTCCGGCTGGTTGCGGCGATGGTGGGCGGATTTGTCGCCGGGATCATCGCGCCGTATAAACCGATCCTGCATGCCGGCGTGATTGCCGCAATTCTGTTTGCATTCAGCGTCAATGCTTTCTTCAAGCTGCAGGGTGGGCCACAGCCGGTCTGGTATCTGCTGACGCTTACCCTCGCCACGCCGGCGGCCGTAATTGTCGGCGCTGCCCTGGATTTCGAGGAACTCCGGCGGCAGAAGTAACGTCTTAACCAACATTGGCTGTGACTGAAACCATCCCTACCCCCGCCGCCGAGGCAACTCCGGCTGCTCCGCGTACCACCCGCAAACCTGCGCTTCCTGCGTTGACGGGAGTACGTACGTTTCTGGCGGCGAATATCATGCTCTTCCACTTCACTCCGCCGCACATTGAGTGGATCACCCCGATCGTGGGGCATGGCTTTGTCTTCGTCGGATTCTTTCTGCTGATCTCCGGCTTCATCCTGAGCTACAACTACGGTGACCGCATCCGCACCCTCAAGGTGAAGGATTTCTATCTTGCCCGCGTCGCGCGGCTGTATCCCGTCTACCTGATTTCGCTGGTGATTTCGATCCCCGTGCTGATGGAAGAGTTCCATATCCGCACCCGGGGAGAGTTCTTCCGGGGCGCCATCATGACGCCGCTCCTGCTGCAGGGGTGGAGTCCATGGCTCTCTACGTTCTGGAACACTGTGGCCTGGACGCTTTCTACCGAGGCATTTCTCTACCTCATCTTCCCGTTTGTCATGCGGTGGCGTTGGCCGGAGCGGACAAGGAATCTGGTCGCTCTCGGTTTCGTCATCTGGATCCTCGGTCTTATACCGCACGGTATTTACATGCTGACGAATCCAGATGGTCTGCCTCATCTTGATCGTTACTCATACGGCTACTACCTGCGCGGACTGAAGTTCACCCCGCTGCCGTATGTGTGTACCTTCCTCGTTGGTATCGTCATGGGCCGCCTGCACGGCGTGCGCGAAATGAGCGAGAAGGTCCGTGCCGTTCTGGCATTTGTGGCGGTGGCCGGCATTCTGGGCTTTCTATATCTCGCAGCCGATCACACCTCCTACATCCTGATGCACGGCGGTCTGCTGACGCCACTGTTCGCGATGCTGATCCTGGGTGTGACCGGAAGGAATCCAGTTGCTTCGTTCTTCGGCTGGAAACCATTTGTGATGATCGGTGAAGCGACACTCTGCATCTACCTGTTGCACTTCAACGGCCTGCAGATGATGCGCGACTATCACCTGGCGGAAAAGCTGCATTACACAGCCCTCGACCCGTGGGCATCGTATGTACTGCTGTGGACGTTCTCTTATCTGCTGTATGTCTTTTATGAGAATCCGGCACGTAAGTGGGTGCTGGCGACGTTCGGGACGAAGAAGGTTGCGGCCGCGTAGGGCTGTTTGCCCCGTGTCAAATTTAGCTGAGTGGCACGCCGACGCCGGTACCGATCAAAGCGCTGAAGGGCCGGGGTCCCCAACGAACGTGTTCGTTGGGGTGGAGATGCGTTCTATATCAGCCTGGGGCAACGCCCCAGGAGACGAATAGCGAAGTGGTGTGAGGGCTGAAAGCCCGATCCATAATTCCCAATCGTCGTAATGCTACAAACTCCCGCGTTCCTGCTCCACGCCTTCCTCACGAGGTACGGAATTGCATCCGATGAACGATACGCCTGGGATTGAAGATCCTTATATAGAGCGGGCCTTCAGCCCTTTAACCACTTGTGGGTGCCTAAACCCGGGGCGTTGCCCCAGGCTGATATAGAGCGCGCCCTTCAGCGCTTTTTACCTATCGGGGATGGCTGCGTTCCCCAAGCTCTTATCCCAATGCAAAAGCAAAGGCCCCGCGCTCGGCGGGGCCTTTGTGTATGACTTACTTCGTTCTTATGGGGTCACAGTCTGCGTGGCGTGGGCGCCGTTGGCGACAGCAACTGCTGCGCTCGGGCGGCTGGAGGTTGCGAACGGAGTGTTCTGAATGTTCTTCAGGCTGCCGTTATGCGAATCCAGTTGCAGGCCGCTGGTGGTGTTGTCGAGGAAGTTCGCCGTGAACATGTACTTGCCCAATGCCGGCTCGATGGTGATGCTCTGGGGGCCGGTGCCGACCAACGTGGAGCTGGAGGCTGCCGATCCGGTCAGGGCGCCGGTAGCCTGGTCGATGACAAAGGCCGAGACGTTGTTGGCACTGTAGTTGGCGACGTACAGGTAGAAGCCGCGAGGATCGACGGTTGCCGCCAGAGGACGCAGACCGGTGGACCAGGGGCTGGAGGAGATCAGGGCCGGCACGCCGGTGGAGCCCAGCGTATAGCCGATCACCTGGCTGGAGTCACGATCCGTTACGTACAGGAAGCGGGAGCGAGGATCTTCCACCACGGAGCTTGCAGTCACACCGGAGTAGTAGCCGGAGGTGAAGGAAGTAGCGGTGCCTGCGCCCAGTGTCGTGCCGGCGAGTGTCGTAAGTGCTCCGTTTGCGTCGTGCGAGAAGCCAAGCAGATTCTTGCTGCCCGCATTGGAGTCCTGCTCTACGACGTAGACGAAGTTGTTATACGCGCTGGTGACCACGCCGACGGGGTTGAAACCGATCTTGACGGTCAGCGAGGGCTGCGCCGTGAGCGAACCATCCGTATCCGAAGCGATCTTGAAGACCGAGATGCTGCCCGGGCCAACGCTGGCCGGCGAGAAGCCGCTCTGGTAGGTATTCAGGACATAGACGAACTTGTTGTCGGGCGTAACGCTCAACGCCACCGGATAGGTTCCGCCGATGGCATCGTAGGAGTTCTGACCGTAGAGCTTACCGTCTGTACCAACCGCGTACTCCACAATCTTGGAGTCGTCACGGTGTACGACATAGACGAACTTACCGTTCGACGTAGCGCTGATGGCGACCGGGTTGCGGAAGCCGGTGTCGACCGGCGAGGTTGGCATCTGCACCAGAGCGCCGACCTGGTAGTCGACCTCGTAGGCATTGATGAGGCCCGTGCTCGATCCGGAAGAGGCAACGTAGAGGAATGCGACAACGTAGTCGCGGCTGCAGGCGGTGATGCCCAGACCCATGCCAAGAGATACGACAGTGGCCAGCGCGTTGCGGCCGAACTTACTCCACTTCATGCGTTTTCCCATCTTCCGGGAGCCGTTGGAGCTCCCGTCCTGCCCTTCCTGAAATTGCGTGCTGTAAGAAGAAATATTCTGCATGGCCAGATCGATTACCTCACGTTGCCGCTAGCGACGAGGCAGGTCGGATTACCAACGGTCGGGAACGTCGAACCGCGGGTAAGACCTGACAACTGGCCTGTGTTCTGGTTGATGATAAAGCCCGAAACCGTGGAGTCGTTACGGTTCGAGGTGTACACATACTGGTTCGACGGATCCTGCAGCATGCAGACCGGACCGGAGCCGACCGGATACGGGTTGCTGGTATCAGCCAGGCGAGCCAGACGGCCCTGGGTATCGATCGTGAAGGCCGAGATGGTGCTGGAGACGTTCTGTACGTT